>CABZDY010000017.1 GCA_902524635.1 uncultured Pelagibacteraceae bacterium | reverse complement strand
AGAGACATTAAAGAAAATTGATATAGTTATATGTACGGCTCTTATACCAGGAAAAAGAGCGCCAATTATAATAAAAAAGGAAATGATTGACGTAATGCAAAATGGATCTGTTATATATGATTTAGCAGCATCACAGGGCGGAAACACTGAATTAAGCAAAGTTAATGAAATTATAGATAACAAAGGTGTGAAAATTATGGGCGAGAGCAATATATTAAACAATTTGCCAATGTCAGCTTCTAATCTTTATGCGAAAAATATGTTTAATTTTGTGAGTAATTTATTTAATAAAGAGAAAAAATCTTTTGAAATAAATCTAGAAGATGAAATAATCGGAAAAACTATGATAAAATAATGGAAATAGATCCTTTTATATTTAGATTAAGCATATTTATTTTGTCAATATTTGTTGGCTATTATGTTGTATGGAGTGTGACACCCTCGCTTCATACCCCTTTAATGTCAGTAACAAATGCAATTTCGTCTGTAATAATAGTTGGAGCTATTATTGCTGCTTTAGCTAGTTCCTCTGACAATATATTTGAAGGTTCAAGTTTATTTGGTTTTCTTGCAATAATTTTGGCAGCAGTCAATATTTTTGGTGGTTTTCTTGTTACCCAAAGAATGTTGCAAATGTACAAAAAGAAGAAAAAATAAATATGTCAGCAAATTTATCAGCATTGTTTTATTTAATTTCAGGAATTTTATTCATTTTGGCATTGAGAGGATTATCCTCCCCCGAAACTTCAAGGCAAGGGAATTATTTTGGAATTGCAGGTATGATAATCTCAATAATAGTAACTTTTCTATCTTTAGGTAATTTTGGACCAGGTTTTATATATGTAGTAGTTTTTCTTTTAATAGGTGGATCGATTGGTGCATATATAGCTTTCAGAATACCCATGACGGCAATGCCAGAACTTGTAGCGGGTTTCCATAGTCTTGTAGGATTAGCAGCAGTGTTCGTAGCTATATCTGCTTTTTTAAACCCTGAAGCATTCGGTTTAGGATCAATTGGTGCCATCAAACTTGCTAGTTTAATTGAAATGTCATTAGGTGCAGCCATTGGGGCAATTACCTTCTCTGGATCAATAATTGCATTTCTTAAACTAAGAGGAATAATGTCAGGTGCACCAATTACATTTAAAGGCCAACATTTAATTAATTTGTTATTAGGATTATCAATTATATTTTTAATTTATTATCTTTGCATATCTCAGGCGTCTAATTTATTTTGGTCAATAGTTATAATTTCTTTCTTAGTAGGTATATTATTAATAATTCCAATAGGTGGAGCAGATATGCCAGTTGTTATATCAATGTTAAATTCATATTCAGGATGGGCAGCAGCTGGTATAGGATTTACATTAGAAAATACCGCATTAATTATCACTGGAGCTTTGGTTGGTTCATCAGGCGCAATTCTTTCATATATAATGTGCAAAGGAATGAATAGATCATTTTTTAATGTAATCTTGGGAGGATGGGGAGCATCAGAACAAACTGAAAGTTTACAAACTAAGGAACAAAAACCTGTAAAAAATGGTAATGCAGATGATGCTGCTTTTTTAATGAAAAATGCTTCCTCAGTAATTATTGTTCCAGGCTATGGTATGGCAGTGGCACAAGCCCAACATGCTTTGAGAGAAATGGTTGACTCATTAAAAAAAAATGGGGTAAAAGTTTCTTATGCAATACACCCAGTTGCAGGAAGAATGCCTGGACATATGAATGTTTTGTTAGCTGAAGCAAATGTTCCTTACGATGAAGTTTTTGAATTAGATGAGATAAATAATGATTTTGCAAATTGTGATGTTGCATATGTTATAGGGGCAAATGATGTAACAAATCCTATTGCAAAGTCAGATCCACAAAGTCCAATATATGGGATGCCAGTATTAGATGTTGAAAAAAGTAAATCTGTTTTATTTGTTAAAAGAAGCCTGTCCCCTGGTTATGCTGGAATTGATAATGACCTTTTTTACAGAGATAATACATTGATGCTATTTGCTGATGCAAAAAAGATGACTGAGGAAATAGTTAAGAGTTTATAATTGACTAAAATTTTTTGTGATATAGCTGATATTAAATTAATAAAAAAGTTTAGAAAAAAAAAAATAGTTAAAGGCTTCACAACTAATCCAAGTTTAATGAGAAAAGCTGGAGCCAAAAATTATTCAGATTATTCAAAAGAAATACTTAAAATAACAAATAAACCTGTTTCATGCGAAGTCTTTGCAGATGAAATTCAAGATATGATTTTACAAGGAAATAAAATTAGTAAGTGGGGAAAAAATGTTTATGTGAAAGTTCCAATAACAAATTCGAAAGGGAAATCTACCAGAAAAGTAATTAAAGAACTCAATAAAAATAGGATTAAATTAAATATTACTGCTGTTTATTCGGCAAAACAAACAAGCCAAATTTTAAAAAATATAAATAAAAAAACTAAGGTTATTATTTCTATCTTTGCTGGTAGGATGGCAGATTCTGGAAAGGACCCAATACCAGAGTTTAAAGAAAGTATTAAGATTTCAAAAAAATTTAAAAATGTTGAAATACTTTGGGCTAGCACAAGAGAACCTTACAATTATCTTCAAGCAAAGCAATTAGGCTGCCAAATAATTACTATTCCACCATCAATAATTGAAAAAATTGAGAAGTTTGGAAGCAGTTATCAAAAACTTACAACAGACACAGTAAAGGGTTTTTTGGTAGATACTAAAAAGTCAAAATTTAGAATTTGAATTGGTTGCGGGGGACGGATTTGAACCGCCGACCTCAAGGTTATGAGCCTTGCGAGCTACCAGGCTGCTCCACCCCGCGGTAATTAAATTCTGTTTTTGAGCTTATTTAATTTTTTAACTCTTTTAATGTTTTCTTGAAGGATCCTTTTCTTTTTCTCTGAAGGCTTCTCATAAGTATTTTTTAATTTTATAACTTTAAAAAAACCATCGCGTTGAAGTTTTCTTTTCAAAACCCTCAAAGCTTGCTCTATATTATTGTCTTTTACTTCTATTTTAATAACTACCCCCAAAAAGGCCATTTGTTAGCACTTTATTATTAAATTGTCCAATATATTTAACAATAAGTTGGTTCATAAATTTATTTTATTACTTTTCTTTCTTTTCTCTTTTAATTCTTCTATCAGCTTTTTCTAAAGCAGCTACAAGATCTTTTTGTGTAAATAGACCAATCGCAACAGGATCTTTTGCATTTAAATTATTAAAATTCCAATAACTTTTATTTCTTATAGAAGTAGCTGAATTTTTTGTAATCCCCACTAATTTTGCAATCTGTGAATCTTTTAATGTCGGGTGTTGTCTTATTAACCAAAGTGCAGAGTCTGGTTTATCTTGACGTTTTGATAATGGCACATACTTTTTTAATTTTTTATCTTCTCCTTTAATTTCAATTTCATTTATTCTTAAATTAAGTGATCTCTCTGGATCTTTGGATGAAAGATTTATTTCTTCCCTCGAAAGTTGACCTGCAATTATTGGGTTATACCCAACTATACCTTTTGCAACCTCACCATCTGCTATACCTTGTATCTCAACTTCGTGTAATTTACAAAAATCAGCTATTTGTTTAAATGTCAAAGATGTATTTTCAACAAGCCAGACTGCTGTAGCCATTGGCATTAATGGTGCACTGTTCATTATTTGCTCTCAGATCTAAAGTTTTGGAATTTTTTATTAAACTTGCTTACTCTACCTTTATCAAGAATTTTCTGTTTGCCGCCTGTCCAAGCCGAATGAGATTTTGGGTCAATTTCTAGTTTAAGTGTATCTCCTTCAGACCCCCAAGTAGATCTAGTTTTAAACTGAGTTCCATCTGTCATCTCAACATTAATTGTATGGTAATTAGGATGTATCTTTTTTTTCATAGGCGGTTTTATAGCAAAAAGATTAACAAAAACAATTAAAACTTATCGATTTTTTCAACCATTTTTGTAAAAATGTTACTACTGGCTGCCCTAATATTAATATTATTATCTTCATATCCACTTATATCGTTTGTAGCCCCTCCAGCCTCTTTAACAATTAATATTCCAGCAGCAATATCCCATAAATTAATTTTATTATGAAAATAACCATCCAATCTTCCTGAACCAACGTACGCCAAATCTAAGGCTGCACAACCAGAATTTCTCATGTTAAGTCTTGGAAAGACTAACTTCAATCCATTTGAATCTGATGAAAATAAGCAATCATCTAAACTATTTTTTTTTGAAACTCGAATTCTTTGATTGTTGAAATAAGCTCCATTATTTTGCTCTGCAAAATAAAGCTCATTTTTTATTGGATCATGAATTAAAGCTGATTTTAATTCACCATCAATTTTTAATGCAATTGATATAGCAAAATGAGGTATTCCATGTAAGAAATTAGTAGTGCCGTCAATGGGATCAATTATCCAAACTTTATCTTTATCACTCTTTTCAATTATTCCACTTTCTTCAGTTAGAAAAGAAATATTCTTTTTTGCTTTAGATAATTCGTCTATTAAAATTTCTTCTACACGCTTATCAGTTTTAGTCACATAGTCTCTAGGACCTTTTTTTGATACTTGCAGATTTTCAATTTCACCAAAATCTCTTATTATTATTTTAGAAGCTTTTTCTGAAGCTCTGATCATAACATTAAGGTTTGGAGAAATAGAATTCATTTAATCTGATTTTTTTACATACTCAAAAGTTCTAGTATCAATTATAATTTCATCACCAGCTTCAACAAATGGTGGTACTTGAATTTTAATTCCATTATCAATTATTGCAGGTTTATAGGATGATGAAACTGTCTGACCTTTTAGTGCTGCATCTGTAGTGTTAATTATACATTTTACTTGGTTTGGAAGTTCAACCGAAATGGGGTTTTCGTTATGAAAACTTACTGATACTTCTAGATTTTCTTTCAAAAATTTACCTTTTTCTCCGATAATATCTTTTTTAATTTCTATCTGATCAAAAGACTTAGGGTCCATAAAAAAATGATTATTTTCATCACTATAAAGATAGTTAAAAGTATTTTCTTCAAGAGAGGCCTTTTCAACTGTTTCGCTCGATCTAAATCTCTCATTTAACTTGGTATTTTTACCAACACTTTTCATTTCAACTTGTGCGAAAGCACCTCCTTTTCCAGGTTTAACATGTTGCGTCTTCAAAACTTGCCATAAATCGTTTTTGAATTCTAAAACCATCCCCACTCTAATTTCTCCAGCATTAATTTTCATTTAAACCTTTCTATAGCTTTATTTGGTTTATACTTTTTATTCATCCAAATGTAGCCTGAGATAGCTAAAAAATTAGCTTTATTCAATAATAGATTTTTATAATTTTCAGAATTTATACCACCTATCGCAACTACAGGAATATTAGTCAATTTTTTTACTTTTTTTAATATTCTAGTATTTGCTCTATACCTAGTTTTTTTTGTTTTAGATGAGTAAAATGCTCCTAGTGCTAAATAACTTGCTTTTGATTTTATTGCAATTTTTGCAAGTCTTATAGAATTATGGCAAGTAATACCTATTATTTTATTTCCAATTATATTTTGAGCTTCTTCAAAATTCATATCTTTTTGCCCTAAATGACATCCATCTGCATCAAGCATCTTTGCAAGTTTAGCGTCATCATTTATAATAAATTTTACTTTTTTAGCTTTACATATTTTTTTAATCTTATTTCCGATAGAAATTTTTTGATTTATTGAGTATTTTTTAAGCCTCATTTGAAAAAAACTCACTTTATTTGTATTTAGTACTAATTTGAGATTTTTATAAAAATCATTTGTTATTTTGTTTGGAGATATAAGATAAATAAATCTTTTTTTATTTATTTTCAAGTTCGTTTGACCATTTTCCTTGTGCAGCTAGAGAGCACATTTTTACTCGATGATTAAAAATTTTTTGAGTTGACTCTCTATCTTCAGTATTTTTTGACCAAATCCTTAGAGCACTTTGCTGCAAGGCTCTACCATAAGAGTAAGTCATTATAAACTTAGTTTTATTATTTTTATTGATTAGATTTAAATTTTGAGCTGCTTCTACTTCAGATTGACCTCCAGATAAAAAAGCAATTCCAGGTACTTCGCTAGGAACAGTATTTTTGAGACATTCAAGCGTTTTAATTGAAACTTCCTCATTGGAAATTTTATCTTTTGATTTGTTTCCAGCCAGTATCATATTTGGTTTTAAAATAATTCCTGAGAGATCAATTTTATGTAATGTAAGTTCATCAAAACATTTTTTAATTACTTCCGAAGTTTTCTTTAAACAAATATTTGATGAGTGATCTCCATCCATTAAAACTTCTGGCTCTATAATAGGCACCATTTTATTTTCTTGAACTAGAGCTGAGTATCTAGCAAGAGCATGAGCATTACACTTAATTGCTAACTTACTTGGATAATTATCACTGATAGTGAAAACACCTCTCCATTTTGTAAATCGTGCACCCAGATCATAGTATTTTTTTAACCTTTCTCTAAGCCCGTCTAAGCCCTCAGTAATTTTTTCTTCTGAAGAATTAGCGAGATCTTTAGCACCTGTATCAACTTTAATACCAGGCAATGCACCAGAAGAAGAAATTAATTTTGGGATTGATTTACCAGATTTTGTTGTTTGGTTAATCGTTTCATCGTAAAGAATTACACCACCTATGTATTCTTTCATACTTTCTGATGAAAAGAGTGTTTCTCTAAATAAAAGTCTATTTTCAGGTGTTGAGGTCACACCAACTGCCTCAAGTCTTTTTGTCATGGTTCCGTTGCTTTCATCTGCAGCAAGGATACCTTTGCCATTAGAAATTATTTTAAGAGCAATTTTGTTAAGTTCAGACATATCAATTTAAAGCGGTTATACCAGGTAGCTTTTTGCCTTCAAGAAATTCTAAAAAAGCTCCACCTGCAGTTGAAACAAAATTAAAATTACCAATAATATTTAGATTATTTAATAATGAAACAGTATCCCCACCACCCACAACAGAAAAAATTTTGTTTGACTCATTATTCTCAATTATTTTTTTTGCTATTTCAATACTTCCTATGGCAAAATTAGGATTTTCAAAATATCCAGCTGGTCCGTTCCACAATATTGTTTTACTATTATCAATTATGTCTATTATTTTATTAATTGTTTTTGGGCCAATATCTAAAATCATTTCATCTGGCAAGATTTGATCTAATTCTTTATTTTTAGAGGATCCATTTAAATTTTTAGATACAAGCACGTCATCAGGATAAATTATTTTACATTTTTTTATTTTTGAAAGTGAAATAATTTCATCAACTATTTGATAGCAATCTTTATCTTTAATCGATTTTCCAATATTATTTCCAAAATATTCAATAAAATTATTAGCCATACCTCCAACAATTATAATATTGTCAAACTTTGGTATTAAATTTTTTATAATATCTATTTTACTCGAAATTTTAGACCCTCCAATAATACATGTTATAGGTTTTGTTATTTCAGCAGTAATTTTATTAAGAGCAGCCACTTCTAAATCTAGCTGTAATCCAGAAAAAGAGGGTAAATATTTAGAAATTTGATGGATTGATGCATGTGCTCTATGAGAACAGGAAAATGCATCATTCACATAAACATCTCCTAAACTTGCAAGGTGTTTTGCGAACTTGTAATCATTTTTTTCCTCTTCTGCATAAAACCTAATATTCTCTAAAATAAGAATTTTTTCATCAAATTTTTCAAAGAAATCTTTATTTTTTATTTCGTAAATATTTTTTGTAATTAGTTTTACACTTACATTTAATTTTTTTCTTAAATCTTCACCTATTGGTTTTAAAGATAGCTCCTTTACCTTTTTACCCTTTGGTCTTCCAACGTGTGATAAAATAATTATTTTAGTTTTTTGTTGTATTAAAAAATTTAAAGTAGGAAGAATTTTATCAATTCTTGTAGTGTCACTTATTTTTCCATTTTCCAAAGGAACATTTAAGTCCAATCTTAATAATATTTTTTTATTATTAAGATTTTTTTCCTTTGAAATACTTCTCATTAAGAGATTCTATTCAAATTCTCAGCTATATCGCACATTCTGTTAGAAAAGCCCCATTCATTATCGTACCAAGCGGAAATCTTACCCATGTTAGTTCCAACTACACTTGTTAAAGAGGCATCAACAATTGCAGATGCAGAATGATGATTAAAATCAATGGAAACCAGTTTTTCGTGAGTAACTTCTAAGATTTTATTCAATTCATTTTTAGAGGCAGTTTCGAATACATCATTAATTTTTTGTACATCAATTTCTTTTTTTGTACAGAATACCAACTCTATAAGTGATACATTAGGCGTAGGGACTCTCATTGCAACTCCTTCTAATTTTCCTATTAAGCTTGGAATTATTTCGCCAATTGCTTTTGATGCTCCAGTTGAAGTAGGGACAATTGATTGACTTGCAGCCCTTGCTCTTCTTGGGTCTTTATGAGAATTATCCAAAATTCTTTGATCGCTAGTATATGCATGAATAGTAGTCATAAAACCCTTTTCAATTTCAAAATTATTATTCAGCACATTCACGACTGGTGCCAAACAATTAGTTGTACATGAAGCAGCAGATATTACTTTATCATTCTTTGATATAATATTTTCATTAACACCAAACACTATTGTTTTATCAGCATTTTTACATGGAGCAGAAACGATTACTTTTTTTGCTCCATTTTTAATATGTGAAAGTAATTTTTCTTTCGAATTAAATTTACCAGTGCACTCAAAAACATAGTCAACATTGTATTTCTTCCAATTTATATTGTCGATACTAGACTCCTGAGAAAACGTAATTTTATTATTGTTAATTATTATATCATTTTCACTAAATTTTATTTCAGCGTTAAATTTTCCATGTATAGAGTCATATTTTATCAAATTACAAGTAGCTTCTGCATTTGATCTGTTGTTAATATGGATAATTTTTAAATCTTTTTTTTTACCCTCAATAATTGATCTGACAACCATACGACCAATTCGACCCATTCCATTAATTCCAATTTTAATAGTCATCTTAAGTTTTTTATATATTTCTTTATATTTTTTGAAATATTTGAAGATGTTAATCCAAAATATTTATAAATATCTTTATATGGGGCACTTTTCCCAAATACATCAATTCCAAAAGTCATTCCAAAATCGCCTACATACTTTTTCCAGCAGTTACTTGATCCAGCTTCAATAGAAATTTTTAATTTAGTTTCTTTCAAAATTTTATCTTTATAATTATTTGATTGTGTGTCAAAAAGATCCATACACGGTACTGATACAACCTTTGAATATATCTTATCTTTGGCTAATTTATGGCTTGTCTCCAAAGCTAAATTAACCTCAGAACCACTAGCTAAAATTGTTAATTTAATTTTTTTATTTGTTCTCATAACCTCATATGCTCCAAATGAGCATTTGTTAATTTTTGAATATTTTTTTCTTATGGGATTAAGGTTTTGTCTGGTTAAAGAGAGAATACTTGGTGTTTTAGAACTCTTTAAAGCTTGCTGCCAACATTCTATAGTTTCCAATCTATCTGCAGGTCTAAAAATATTTAGGTTGGGTATTGACCTTAATCCAGAAAGTTGTTCAACAGGTTGATGTGTTGGCCCATCCTCTCCAAGTCCTATAGAGTCATGTGTCATTACATATATAACCTGTTGTTTCATCATTGCTGCTAATCTTATCGAAGGTTTACAATAATCAGAGAAAATTAAAAAAGTCCCTCCATAAGGTATAAATTTACTATGCAAGGCTAGTCCATTCATAATTCCACACATTGCATGTTCTCTCACACCATAGTGAATGTAGTTTCCATTATAATTTTTTGGTGTAATTATTTTATGATACTTTGTTTTGGTATTATTTGACCCAGCAAGATCTGCTGATCCACCAACAAGCGTGTTACTTTTTTTAACAAGAGAGCTAATTATTGACTCAGAGGATTTTCTTGAAGCAAGACCTTTATTATCTTTTACTGCTATTTTTTTCTCATTTAATGCCGACTTTATAAAGTCATTTTTGAAAAAATTATTTATTTTTATTTTTTTCTTATTATAAGTTTTGTTCCATTTGTATTCAATTTTTTCTCCTTTTTTTCCAATTTTTCTCCAATTTCCCAATATTTTTTTGGGAATTTGAAATGGTTTATAATTCCAATCTAATTCTTTACGTACCAATTTAATCTCCTCAAGACCTAGTGGACTTCCATGCGAAGAAGCTTTTCCAGATTTATTTGGTGATCCATAACCAATTTTGGTTTTACATGAGATAACTGTTGGTTTTTTTGCATTTTGAACTTTTTCTAGAGCATTAAAAATTTCGGTTTCATTATGACCATTTATTTCCATGTAGTCCCAACCGTAACTTTCAAATCTTTTCTTAAAATTATCTGAAACTGCTAAATTTGTTGGTCCATCAATAGATATAGAGTTATTATCAAATAACATTACTAAATTTTTAAGTTTTAGATGTCCAGCTAAACTCATGGCTTCATGACTTATGCCCTCCATAAGACAACCATCTCCTGCAATCACGTAGGTTTTATGATTTATTATATCTTTACCAATTTTTTTTTTTAAAATTTCCTCCGCCAATGCAAAGCCGACTGCATTGGAAATTCCTTGACCTAAGGGACCAGTTGTTGTTTCAATACCTGAGTTTTCAATATACTCAGGATGACCTGCGCAAATAGACTTAAGTTGTCTAAAATTCTTAATATCTTTTAATTTAATACTTTTGTAACCTGTTAAGAAAAGTAAAGAGTAAAGCAACATAGATCCGTGACCAGCAGATAAAACGAATCTATCCCTATTAATCCAGCTTGGATTTTTTGGATTGAATTTTAGAAAATATTTGAAAAGTATTGTAGATACATCAGCCATACCCATTGGCATACCTGGATGACCAGAATTAGCTTTTTGCACGGCATCCATTGAGAGAGCACGTATCGAGTTAGACAAGATTTTATTTATTTTTTTCAAAATTTATCCTTTGTAGACTTAGGTGAATCAATTTATTAATATAGATATATATATGAAATCAATTAGTGAAAAAGAAAAAAAACTATTAGAAACTTTAGATAAATTAAAAAATCTAGAAAATATAAAACCAGATAAAATCTTGGAGTTAGAAAATCTATCAAAACAAAAAAATCAATTAGAAATTGAAAAAAAAGAAATAGAGCAAAGGTACAATCTACTTCAGCAAGAAAATCATACTCTTAAACAGAAATTTGATGATTTTAAAAAAAAAGAAATTGAGGAAAAAAAAAAAGAAGACCAATTTTCAGAAAAAATTGATGAATTAAACCAAGAAACAGATAATCTGATGGAAGAAATTGATAAATGGCAAATGTAAGTATTAAATTTAATGGAAAAGAATTCTTGTTATCTTGTGAAGATGGACAAGAAGAACATTTAGAGGGGTTGGCTCTATATTTAAATGAAAAGTTTAGTAACCTTAAAAATTCTTTAGGAAATATAGGAGAAAGTAAGCTTTTGCTTATAACTTCTATTTCTGTTTTAGATGAATATTACGAAACTAAAAAAAAAATCGACTTACAAAAAGGAGAAATTAATAAAATCACCGAGAAATTTAAAGAACTTAAATCGTTAGTATACAATTATAGAGATTTAAAAGAAATAGAGATTTCTGAACTAAGCAAAAACCAAGATAATCTAAAGAATGAAATCGAGAGTAATCGTAAAGATTACGAATCTTTTGTCGACAAGACTACACTTGAGTTAGAAAATTTTATTAAAAGAAATGATTCAGACACTAAAATCCAATAAATAAAGTGTCTAAGGAAAATTTAAGAAAACAATTAATTTATTTAAGAAAAACTAAATTTAAAGAACAGGGTATAACTTTTAATCAATTTAAAGAGGTATTGCAAAAAATTAATTTAAAAAAAAATATTAATATCGGTGCCTATTATCCAATAAATAGTGAGATAGGAACTTTAGATATTTTAAAAAAGTTAGAAAAAAATAACTTTAAAATATCATTACCTGTCACTAAGAAAAATAAAGATATGGACTTTTATGAATGGTCTTTTCAAGACACACTTAAAGTAAATTATCAGGGTATCCCAGAGCCAAAAACTAGAAAAAAAGTTTTTCCCGATGTTTTAATTGTTCCTCTTGTTGGATTTGATAATAATAACTTTAGATTAGGGTATGGAGGTGGATTTTATGACAGATATATTACAAAACTTTTAAAATTTAAAAAAGTTTTAACAGTTGGTTTTGCTTTTTCATTTCAAAAAGTTAAAAATATTCCTATTAATAAATATGACAAAAAATTAGATTTTATTTTAACCAATAAACAAATTATGAAATGAATATTTTATTTTTAGGAGATATTGTTGGTAATAGTGGATGTTATGCAGTAAAAAAATTTTTACCTGATATTATCAAATCAAAAAAAATAAATTTTGTTGTTGTAAACGGTGAGAATGCCGCAAAAGAAGGTGTTGGAATTACCGAAAATATAGTAAATGAATTACTTAGTTGTGGAGTTGATGTAATTACTACAGGTAATCATGTCTGGGATCAAAAAGAAACATTTGAGTTTATAAAAAATCAAAAAAGATTATTAAGACCACTAAATTTATCTGGCGAAGTTCCAGGTGATGGTTTTGGTATTTATAACTCTATCGGTGGTTACAAAGTTGGTGTATTAAATTTAATGGGTAATGTTTATATGAAAAAATCTGAAGATGTCTTTATGAAAAGTAAAGAATTTTTAGATCAAAATACACTAAAAGAAAAATATGATTTTCTTATAGTTGATTTTCATGGTGAGATTACAAGCGAGAAAATGGCCATTGGTCACGTTTTTGACGGAAATGCTACGTTTGTTGTAGGTACCCATACTCATGTTCCTACTAACGACGGAAGAGTATTAAGCAAGGGAACTGCATATTTAACTGATGCAGGTATGTGTGGTGATTATAATTCAGTAATTGGTATGAATGCTGAAAATTCTATCAATAGGTTTTATAAAAGAGACTCCATAAAACATTTTCCTGCTGAGGGAGAAGCCTCACTTTGTGGAGCAATTATTGAGGCTAATCCAAATAATGGTTTGGCATCAAATATAAGTCAGTTTATATTTGGTGGTCAACTTGAGAAAGAATTATAAAATATGGCAGGTCATTCCCACTGGGCAGGGATCAAGCATAAAAAAGGAAAAGCAGATAAACAAAGATCTGCTATTTTTTCTAAACTATCCAGGGAAATTACAGTAGCAGCAAAACTTGGTGATAAAAATCCAGATATGAATTCAAGATTAAGATCTGCGATTCAGGCTGCCAGAGCAGCAAACATGCCAAAAGATAATATTGAAAGAGCCATCGACAAATCAACAATAGCTACAGACTCTAATTTTGAAAATATAAGATATGAAGGATTTGGACCTGCAAAAACAGCAATAGTAATTACTACTTTAACAGATAATAAAAATAGAACTGCCTCAAATATAAGGACAATTTTTCAAAAATATGGAGGAGGACTTGGTACTCAAGGTTCAGCATCTCACAACTTTCTTCAACTTGGAGTTATAAAAATTGACAAAAGAGAAATTGATGAAGAAAAAGTTTTCGATTTAGCAACTGATGCCGGTGCTAATGATTGTATTTTTCATGAGAATTATTACGAGATACACACAAATAAAGATAAGATATATGATGTAAAAAATTTAATGGAAAAAGAGATTTCTAACTTTATATCTACAGAAATTGAATGGATTCCTATAAATAAAAATAATCTAAATAAAGAAGACAAAGAAAAAATGATTAACTTTTTGGAAATTTTAGAAGAAGATGATGATGTTCAAAATGTTTTTACAAATGCAACTTAATTTAATTTTATGTTAATAATAGGAATAGATCCTGGGATTACTGGTGCAATTTGTTTTTTTGAAGATGGAGAATTAAAAGATGTAATTGATATGCCTACTATGGCATCAGGAAATAAAAATAAAAAGCAAATTAATGGTAGCCAAATATTTAACGAAATATCTTTAAGGATACAAAACCACAAATCTGAAAATATAAATGTAGTGGTAGAGCAAGTTTCAGCAATGCCTGGACAAGGTGTTACCAGTATGTTTAATTTTGGACAATCATTTGGAGTTTTGAAAGGTGTTTGTGCTGCAATGCAACTACCAATTTTTTTTGTAAGGCCGGCTAAATGGAAAAAGTATTATGATTTAATAAATTCTCAAAAAGATTCGAGTAGAGTTAAAGCAATCGAAATGTTTCCTAAGTTTTCTTCAATGTTATCTCGAAAAAAAGACACTAATAAAGCAGATGCAATATTAATTGCTAATTATCACCTAAATTCACAAGAAAATTAAAATATAGCTAACTGTTATAGACAAATTCATGACACATTTTAGTGTGAAATCAATTAAATGGACGCAGATATAACTTCCCAGGCAGTAGGATTAGCAAGTAATACAGATTTTTCAATTTTAAGTTTATTTTTGAGAGCGGACTTTATAGTTAAATCAGTGATTATCATTTTAATAGCTAGCTCAATTTATTCTTGGGCTATAATTTTTAATAAAATAATAATGTTTAGAAGAATTAATAAAGATTCTGAGGATTTTGAAGAAAGATTTTGGAAGTCTAAGTCTGCAGAGACATTTTACAATAGCCTACCTGCAGCATTAGACAATCCAATGGCTCAATTATTCAAAGACTCCATGCAAGCTGTCATGAAATCAAGATCAAAAACAAATATAAGCCAAAGACTTGAAAATATATTAGAAGTAAATATCGAAAAGCAAATGAACGTTGTTAACAATAAATTTACTTTTCTTGCAACAGTAGGATCTACAGCTCCATTTATAGGATTATTTGGAACAGTTTGGGGAATAATGAATTCTTTTCAATCAATTGCTATATCAAGAAATACTAGTTTAGCCATTGTCGCTCCTGGAATTGCTGAAGCTTTATTTGCAACTGCTTTAGGTTTGTTAGCAGCAATACCAGCGGTGATTGCTTATAATAAATTTGGTAATGACTCCAAAAAATTTTCACAAAAACTAGAAAATTTTTCAAAAAGATTTATTTCAATAATCTAGAATGGCATTTAACTTAAAGCGCTCAGAAAGAGAACCGATGAGTGAAATAAATGTAACTCCTTTTGTTGATGTAATGCTTGTTCTCTTAATTATTTTTATGGTTACGGCACCATTGTTAACTGTAGGAGTGCAAGTTGATTTACCGGAAACCTCAGCTGATACTTTGCCTGAAGAAAGCGAACCTCTGACACTAACTATAAATTCAAAGGGTGAAGTTTTTATTCAAGAAACTAAAATTGAATTTGATAATTTGATTAAAAAAATCTTAGCTGTTTCAAAAAATAGAACAGATACAAGAATCTATGTAAGAGGCGACAAAACAATTAATTATGGAAGAGTATTAGAAGTAATGGGTAAACTTTCAGGTTCAGGCTTCACAAAAGTTGCCTTAATATCTGAACCATACAAAGAGAGATAGTATTGCTTAAAAAATTTTCATTTATTAGTTTGCAAAATGGATTTAATAACTTTTCTTTTGGAATGTTATTTTCAGTAATTTTTCATGGAACAATATTTTTTGCCACTATATTTGCACTTCCATTTGTTGCTAAAAAACCATTAGAACTAATGCCAATTGTATCAGTAGAATTAATACAAATATCTGAGAAAACTAATATTCCATACGCTCCAAAAGCTGCAAAAATTATCGAAAAGACAAAAAATGAAAATAAAAAACTACTCTCAGAACAAGCGCCACCAAAAGAAATAAAAAAAGAGGAAAAAAAGCAAGTAAAATTTGAAAATCAAAAAGATGAAATTGATTTATCTAAATCAAAAAAAATACCTGTGCCTGAGAAAAAACAAGAAAAAGTTAAACTAGAAAAATCTGAAGCTGTTTCATTACCTGATAAAAAGTTAGAAAAAATAGAAACCAAACAAGAAGCTGAACAACAGCCTTCAAAAGAAGATAAAAAAATAGTTATTGAAAAAGAAAAAAGAAAAAAAATTGAAAAAATTATTGAAAATGACGTTGTGATAAAAGAATTTGCTAAAATAAAAAAACCTTTGAAAGATGAAAAGGTAAAACAAGTATCGGAATATGAAAAAAAAGATATAGATGTAAACAAAATTAAGGGTTTAATTGCAAAGCAATATGAGAACGTAGGTGAAGTTAAAAAAAAAGCAGATGGAATTACACAATCCGAAGACAAGTCTATGAAACTCTCTAAATTAAGTGTAACCACTGAATATGCGGTTAGACATCAAATTTACACATGTTGGTCAGTACCATCTGGCCTACCTTTTAGCGATGATTTGCTTGTGACAGTTAAATTAAATTTAGAAAAAAATGGAATTATTAAAAATTTCGAAATGATGGACCATGTAAGAATGAATACTCCTGGTCAAACAGTCTTTTATCAAATGGCCCAAAGCGTGATAAGAGCAATTAGAAGATGCAATCCAATAAAAAATCTGCCGACCACAAGTTATGAAAAATGGGCAACAATGATACTCAGGTTCAACCCTAAAGAAATGATGGGTGAATGAGAAATAAAATTTTATTAATATTTACTTTTTGTTTCTTTTTAAAACCTGGAATATCTTATTCCCTTGTTGAAATTGATATAACGAGAGGAAATCTTGACCCTCTCCCAATCTCAGTATCTCCTTTTTTTGCTGATGAAACCTCTAAAGAAAAAATAAAAAAAAATTTAGATATAGATAATTTAGGCTTAGAAATTTCAAAAGTAATAGAAAACAATCTTAGAAAAACTGGATTATTTGATACGCTAGATAGAGAGTCATTTTTACAAAAGCCAGATATTGCTCATTTGAAACCAAGATTTGAAGATTGGGCTTTAATAAAATCTCAAGTTTTAATTACAGGTAAAGTTAATTCTAAAATAATAAACGACAAAGATTATATAAATATTGAATTTAAACTTTGGGATGTATTAGGCGCAAAGTTTGTTGATGGTTTATCTTTAACAACAACACCTCGTTCCTGGAGAAGAGTTGGTCATAAAATTTCAGATAAGATATATGAACTTTTAACAGGAGAAAGTGGTTATTTTGATACAAGAATAATTTACGTTGCAGAAGAAGGACCTAAAACTCAGAGAGTTAAAAAATTAGCTTTAATGGATCAAGACGGTTTTAATACAAAATATATAACGTTAGGAAAAGAATTGGTTTTGACGCCAAGATTTAATCCAGCAGATGATAAAATTATTACTTATATGTCCTACTTTAGAAATAACCCTAGAGTTTATATAGTAAATCTTCAAACCGGTGAGCGGAAAGTTGTTGGTGACTTTAGGGGGATGACTTTCGCCCCTAGATTTTCACCAGATGGGCAAAAACTTATTATGAGTTTAGCAAAAGATGGTAATTCAGAAATATGGGTGAGAAATTTGGAGACAAACATTCAAGAGAAATTAACTGATCATCCATCTATTGACACCTCTCCTTCATACTCACCTGATGGTAAATATATTACATTTAATTCTGACAGAAGTGGTTATCAGCAAATTTATGTAATGAGAAGTGATGGATCAAATGTTAAAAGGATATCATTTGGAAGTGGTATCTATGGTACCCCTGTATGGTCTCCGAGGGGAGATTTAATAGCTTTTACAAAATTGCATAAGAGAAAATTTTATATTGGGGTTATGAGAACAGATGGAACTGGAGAAAGATTACTTACAGAAAATTTTTATCAAGAAGCACCCTCATGGTCTCCAAATGGAAGAATAATCATATTTTATAGAGAAACAAAAACTGACGATAAAGGTGAGGGGTTTTCGGCTAAATTATGGTCAATTGATCTAACAGGATACAACGAGAGGTTGGTATTAACCGAGACTGATGCCTCAGACCCATCATGGTCTTCTTTGCTCAGAAATTAGATAAAATCCAAGATTCTGCTAAATTTGGTTGATTTTTCTGTACAAAACATCTAATTACATTGTTAATTCATAATATTCTATTGAAGGAGCAAAAATGAATCTAGGCAAAATTTTTAAAAATGCATTTCTTGTAATTATATTTGGTCTAATTGTTACTGCATGTGCAACAAAGAAGTCTGTAACTACTAAAACAGATACATCTACAACTACTAAGGCAACTGAAACTAAAAAAGCAGATCCAATTGAAAAATTAGATGCGTTAATGCAGGGTGATGTTTATATAGGCTCTGATACTGTAGGAGAGCTCGCTAGCGGAGTTCCTGACAGGGTATTCTTTGCAACGAATGAAACAATATTAACTACAGCTTCCAGAGAGACTTTAAGAAAACAAGCTGCTTGGTTAAGACAGAACTCAGATGTGACTGTTGTGGTTGAAGGCCATGCTGATGAAAGAGGGACTAGAGAATATAACCTAGCTTTAGGTGAAAGAAGAGCAAATGCTGCAAAAGACTATTTGATGACTTATGGTGTTTCGTCTGATCGAATTAAGGTTTTAAGTTATGGAAAAGAGAGACCAGTTGACTCAGGTTCAAATCCACTTTCATGGTCAAAAAATAGAAGATCTGTAACAGTAAAAGCAAATTAAAATATTTTTAAAAAGACCCTTACTTTAAAAAAAGTATGGGTCTTCTTTTTGCCATTATTATAATTACTAATGCTTTTATGAGATTATTAATCAAGTTAATTTTAATTAACTTTATTTCATTTTTATTTTTTTCAATAACTATCTCATTTTCACAAGATCAAGAAGTTGGAGAAATTTTAGAAAATATTCAGAAAGATCTTAGAACCCTTGAAAGAGCGGTTTACTCTCAATCATTCTCTGAAAACTCTGATACAAGTACAACTCAAAAAGTCTCAACAAAAGAGTCTGAGCAAGCATTAACAAAACATTTATTGAAACTAAGTCAAATAGAAGCGCAATTTCAGGAATTAACAAATAAATTTGAAGAAATTAATTTTAAACTAGACAAACTTTCTAATAAACTTTCCAAAGTTCAACAAGATAATCAACTAAGATTTGAACAAATTGAACAAGCCTCTGTTGTAAATACAAATAACAACTCTCTTTCTTCTTTGCCTAAAACAGAACAAACACTGAAAAATGAGGATATAACTCAAAAAATACTCCCTGGATCTACAGAACCACAGTCACTGGGGGAGGTATCCTATAAAGATATGACTACTAGTGATGATACTCAAACAATAGAGTCCGTAGAACAAACAGAGGCAATAATCTCAGAAGTTTTCAATGCTGAGGAAAAATTATTGCCAGATGCTAGCCCAAAAGATCAGTATCAATTCGCAAGAAATTTTTTAAAAGTTGGTGATTATGCAAGTGCAGAAAAAGCGTTTAGAGAGTTTGTATTAATAAATCCTGATAATGAATTGTCAGGAAATGCGCAATATTGGTATGCAGAAACGTATAGAATTAGACAAATGTACACTGATGCTGCTACTGCATATTTGGAAGGTTATCAAAAGTATCCAAAAAGTAAAATTGCTCCTGAAAATTTATTAAAATTAGGAGTATCATTGGTTCAGATGGGTGAAAAAGATCAAGGATGCTTGATGATTGCTGGAGTTAAAAAACAATATCCTGACGCAACTCAATCTGTACTTCAAAAAGCAAAGTATTATGAAGAAAAAGAATTTGAGTGTAAAAAAGAAAATTCATAAATTTTATTCCAAAAAATTAGAAGATCCAAGAATAAAAAAAATTTATTTAAAATTTAAAAAGAAATTGTCTAGTCATGTTGTAAATAATTTTTGCGTAGCTGTGTCAGGAGGAGTAGACAGCATGGCATTATCATTCTTAGCTAAATACTATTCTTTAGAAAACAATACAAAGG
>CABZDY010000016.1 GCA_902524635.1 uncultured Pelagibacteraceae bacterium | reverse complement strand
CTTGTGATAAATTTTTTTGCCAATCTCTTACATCATCACCTAATGGAACTTCTTCAGGCAGCCAGTGAATTCTTTGTTGAGTTAACCATGCATCATAACACCATGGATATCTAAAAGGTTTGTAAACTGGGTTCTCAACTAATAGACCCATTTTTTTTGGTTGAATTATTTCTTTATTAATTTTTTCTGCTACTGACACGATAAACACTCCTCATAATCTTGTTGGTTATTACTTTCGTCTTTTGATTTATAAACGTTTGCTGCAATGTCGGTTGAATTTGCATCATTAACATTCTCAGCACGTTGTATTGATTTAGACCTACAGTAGTAAAGACTCTTTAATCCTTTCTTCCATGCCTGGAAGTGGATTTGATGTAAATCTTTTTTATGCACATCTGCAGGTAAAAATAAATTAATAGATTGCGCTTGTGAAATATGTGGAGTTCTATCTGCACTTAAATCTACAAGTCATCTTTGATCTAACTCAAAAGCTGTTTTGAAAACATCTTTTTCTTCTTGAGTTAAAAAATCTAAATGTGAAACAGATCCTTGGTTTGTTGTAATACTTGACCATACTTCATCTGTATCTTTGCCGTGTTTTTCTAATAGTTGTCTTAAATATTTATTTCGAACATTAAATGAGCCAGACAATGTTTTGTGGGTAAAGCTATTAGCTGCAATTGGTTCAACACCAGGAGATGTTCCACCACATATAATTGAGATAGAAGCCGTAGGAGCTATTGCAGTTTTGTTCGAAAATCTTTCCATTATTCCATAATCAGCTGCATCTGGGCATGCTCCCCTTTCCTCAGCTAAATCTTTTGATGCCTTATCAACGTGTTTTTGAATATGTTCGAACATTTTTTTATTCCAAACTTTACTCATAACAGACTCAATTGGGATCATCTTCTTTTGATAATAAGAATGAAGACCCATAACACCTAGGCCAACACTTCTTTCTCTTAATGCTGAGTAGGTAGCATCACTGAATTGCTCAGGTGCGTTTTCAATGAAATCTGTCATCACATTGTCTAAAAATCTCATAACATCTCCAATAAAATTCTCATCGTCTTTCCAGTCATCATATTTTTCAATATTCAAAGATGATAAGCAGCATACTGCTGTTCTATCTCTGCCATCTTTATCAATTCCTGTAGGTAGGGTAATTTCACTGCAAAGGTTTGAAGTTTTAACAGTAAGACCTGCTAATTTATGATGTTGTGGAATTTGTCTGTTAACAGTATCAATAAATATAATATATGGCTCTCCTGTTTCTATTCTTGCTGTAAGTAGTCTTATCCATAAATTTCTTGCAGATACAGTTGCTTGAACAGCGCCATCTTTTGGACTTTTAAGTCCCCATTGTTCATCTAATTCAACAGCTCTCATGAAAGCATCTGAAACTAAAACACCGTGGTGTAAATTTAACGATTTTCTATTTGGATCTCCTCCAGTTGGTCTTCTCATCTCAATAAACTCTTCAATTTCTGGATGATCTATTGGTATATAACAAGCAGCCGAACCTCTTCTTAATGAACCTTGACTAATCGCCATAGTCAAAGAGTCCATTACCTTTATAAATGGAATTATTCCCGAGGTTTTGCCAACTCTTCCAATTTTCTCACCTATTGATCTAAGGTTTCCCCAATAACTTCCAATACCTCCACCTCGTGCAGCAAGCCAAACATTCTCGCTCCATAGATCAAGAATACCATTAAGGCTATCGCTAGCTTCATTTAAAAAACAAGATATCGGTAATCCTCTTGTTGTTCCGCCATTTGATAAAACTGGTGTTGCTGGCATAAACCAAAGATTACTAATGTAATTATATAATCTTTGAGCATGTAGATTGTCGTCAGCATAATGACTTGCAACCCTAGCAAATAAATCTTGGAAAGACTCGTTAGCACCCAAATATCTGTCTTTAAGAGTAGCTTTTCCAAAGTCAGTTAAATTATCATCTCTGCTTCTATCAATTTTAATTGTTATACCTTTTGAATTTTGAAATAGTTCTGTTTCACTATTAAGAGAAAACAAATCTAATCTTTTATCTTTAGGATCTTGATTTACATTTGGTGCATAATCAGAGACAGCTTTCCTAATAGCTTGTGATAAAATCTTGTTCATTTAGCTCCTTTTTTGTACTATACTTAATTTAGTAAAACAACTAGATGTTGTATGATGGTTTGGTAAATATACTATATGACCAACAAATCAATAGAACATTTATAGAACTTGAGAAAAAATTATCAATAAAAAAATAAACAAAATATAAAAATATTAACATGAAAAATTCAATAAAAATTGATCCTTTTGGCTTTAGAGAGTACGACGCGCGATGGTTGTACCCTGATAATATCAATTTAGAAGGTGTGACACATTTGGGCAAAGGTTTAGGAACTCAAATTAAATCTCATACAAATAAGGAAAATCCAAGAATCATTGTTGGACATGATTACAGATCTTACAGTGAAGATATAAAATCAACATTAAAAAAAGGTCTACTTTCTACTGGATGTTTTATTGAGGATATAGGTTTATCGTTATCTCCAATGGTATATTTTGCACAATTTCACTTAGATGCTGATGCAGTTGCTATGGTTACAGCAAGTCATAATGAAAATGGTTGGACAGGTGTAAAAATGGGTATCAAAAAAGGATTAACTCACGCTCCTGAGGAAATGGCTGAATTAAAAGAAATAACTTTAAATGAAAAATTTACAATTGGTTCAGGTAATGAAAAGAAGATTAGTAATTTTCAGGAAATATATAAAAATGATTTAATTAAAAATAATAAAATTGAAAAAAAAATTAAAGCTGTTGTTGCATGTGGGAACGGAACAGCTGGAATTTTTGCCCCAGATATACTTAGAGGTATAGGTTGTGATGTAATAGAGTTGGATTGTAATTTAGATTATTCATTTCCAAAATATAATCCAAATCCAGAAGATCTTGAAATGCTTCATGCTATAAGTAAACATGTAATTGAAAATAATGCTGATATTGGATTTGGTTTCGATGGAGATGGAGATAGAGTTGGAGTTATAGATAATAAAGGAAATGAAATATTTGCCGATAAAATAGGATTATTAATTGCAAGAAATTTATCTGATAATCATAAAAATTCTAAATTCGTAGTAGACGTAAAATCAACTGGTCTTTATACTAATGATAAAGTTTTATTAAACAACTCGTGTAAAACCATATATTGGAAAACTGGTCATTCCCACATCAAAAGAAAAGTAAACGAAGAAAAGGCACTAGCAGGCTTTGAAAAGAGTGGTCATTTCTTTTTTAACCAACCTTTGGGCTATGGATACGATGATGGGATAAATTCTGCAATTCAAGTTTGTCATTTATTAAATAATAACAACAAACTCATGAGTGAAATTATTGATGATTTACCAAAAACTTTTCAGTCACCAACAATGGCTCCTTTCTGCGAGGATAATGAAAAGTATAAAGTTGTCGATGAATTAGTAAGCAAAATAGAGGAAATTAAGGAAAATAAAGATAAAATTGATGGGCAAGAAATTGAAGATGTTCTAACTGTAAATGGTGTTAGGTTTTCATTTAAAGATGGATCTTGGGGCTTAATCAGAGCCTCTTCAAATAAGCCTTCTCTAGTTGTCGTTACTGAAAGCCCTACTTCAGATGATAGAAAGAAAAAGATCTTTGATTTTATTGACCAATTGCTACAAAAAACTGGCAAAATTGGTGAATATGATCAAAAGATTTAATTAAAGATCTAAAAATCTAATTAAAAAAAGAGTTCCTATAACATACAAGAATACGCCAAACATTCTTTGAGTTTTATTTTTATCTGAATTATGAACCATATTTGCTCCAACTCGAGCCATGAAAGATGTAATTGGGATAAATATTAAAAAAGCAGGAATATTTACAAAACCTAAACTCATAGGAAGATTTGCATTTAGTAAAAAACCAGATGTCAAAAAACCAATTGAACCAATAGATGCTATTACAAAACCTATTGCGGCAGAACTACCAATCGCTCTACTAATTGGGTACCCAAAATATCTTAGAATAGGAACATTCATCATAGCTCCTGTTATTCCCATAGGAGCAGATATAAAGCCTGACAAAAAACCAAACATAGCTCTTGGAAAAAATTTAAATTTTTTACTTTTCTTTAATTCTTGATTTACTATTAACAAATACCCTCCAAAAAAATAGACAACAACAGCAAAAAATAAAACTAAAGATTTTGTATTTAACAATGCAGCCATATACGTACCAAGCAAAACACCTAGTATTACAAAAACCCCAAAAGTTTTTAAAATATTTGTATCTACAGCTTTATATTTTCTATGAGTCATAACCGAAACAAAGGCAGTAAATATTGTAATAGAAAAAGCTGTGCCCACTGAAAGATGCATTAAATAAGATTTATCAATATTTGCTGTTTCAAAAATAAAAAAAAGTACAGGTACTGAAATTAGGCCTCCACCTATCCCAAAATAACCTGCAAAAAATCCTACTGGAAATGCAGTAATAATCATTAATAAAATTAAAAGATAATACTGATTAGAGAGAATAGTATTAATCAATTCAACCTGCCGAATGTAATTTAGGAGAAAGTCTAACTTTATCCATAATATGATCAATTTTTTTTACATCCGCATCTCTTACACACATATTTTCACTTAAATATCTTTTCCAATGGCTTGAGCCTGTTTGTCCATGGAATAAACCAAGAGTATGTCTCATAACTTGATTTACTCTTGTACCCATTTTGACTTGGGCTTTAACGTAATCTATTAATTCCTCAACAATTTCCTCTCGTTCTTTAATATCATGATTGTTAAATATCTCCTTTTCAATATCAGCTAAAAGATAAGGAGAATGATAAACAGATCTGCCAATCATTGCTCCATCTACTTTATCTAAATGATCTTTTAGTTCTTCCACTGATGTGACACCTCCATTAATAATTATTTCAAGTTCTTTGAAATCTTGTTTTAGTTTGTACACATAATCATATTTTAAAGGAGGTATATTAAGATTTTGCTTAGGAGTAAATTTGCCTAGCATTGCTTTTCTTGCGTGAATTATAAAAGTTTTAACTCCCGTCTCCTTTAAAGTTTTTATGAAATTATAAAAATGTTCATAATCCGCAACATCGTCATAACCAATTCTAGTTTTAACTGTAACAGGCAAAGATGTTGAATTAATCATTTTTGATAAACAATCAGCCACTAAATTTGGTTCCTTGATTAAACACGCGCCAAATCTATTTTTTTGAACTTTTTTACTCGGACAGCCTAAGTTTAAATTAATTTCATCATAACCATAATCTTCACCAATTTTTGCAGCATTTGCTAATAATTTTGGTGTAGAGCCACCTAATTGTAAAGCAACTGGTTTTTCTCTTAAATCAAATGATAATAGTTTATCTTTATCCCCCCTATCAATTGCTTCAGAAACCACCATTTCTGTGTAAAGAAGGACATGTTTACTTATCAATCTTAAAAAGTATCTTTCGTGCCTATCAGTGCAATCCATCATAGGGGCAACTGACACCAATCTATTAATCTTAGACATACTTTTTAACTTTATTGGATAAATTAACTTTCTTCTCGTTTACATATTCTTGGTGATTTTTCTCAATTTTTTCTAATTCATATCTATAATTAACCATTACGCCAAAAGACCTTTTAAAACCTACCTCTGAAACATTTGCATTTATGGCTATATCATCGATATCAGCTCCGTTTTTAAGATGGAATCTACAAACATCATTAATTGGAAATCCAAAATTATTTTTCTGTTTTACTAAATAATTTGCTGCAAGTTTGCTTATCATCGGCTTATTATCAGCTATTCTTTTATCTCCTATTTTTAAATCAGATGATTTTAAGAAATCTAAACTATTTTTATTAGCCTCACCAAGTATCTCTGCTGCTTGAGCGCTATCCATTTTTTTAAACCAATTAGCAAATCCAACCATTGGTGACAAAGTTCCAAAATATTTTATATCTGGAAGTTCTTCTTGAAGTTCGTAGACAACTCTTTTGATTAAGAAATTTCCAAGTGTTACTCTTGATAATCCTTCTTGGCAGTTACTAATTGAATAAAAAGTTGCTGTATCATATTTTTTTATGTTTTCTTTTGAAGGTCTTGTTAATTCTTGTATAGATTGACTTAATCCTTTGGTTAAAGCTATTTCAACAAATATTATAGGCTCATCTTCTAAAGCGGGATGAAAATATGCAAAGAATCTTCTATCTTTACCAAGTCTTCTTTTTAATTCATTCATATCTTTCATTGAATGAACTTTTTCATATTTTAATAATTTTTCTAAAATATTTGCTTTAGTGTCCCATGTTATTTTTCTTAGCTTCAAGAAGCCAGGGTTAAACCAATTTTTAAATATATCGATTAGATCGTAATCTAAACTTTTTAATTCTGGCTTATCCTTCATTAATTTTACTAAATCTTCTCTTAATGAAACAATCTCAGATGTGCCATTGGGCGCCATATTTAATCTAACAAATAGTTCTTTTCTTATGCCAGATGTAACTTTTGATAAATTTAGAATTGAGTAATCATCTTGAGCTACGCTGTATTTCTTAATAGCCTCATCAATTTTTAATGGATCTGGTTTATACTTTTCATTAACTTCAACTAAAAATTTATTTTTATCTTCATTAGATAAATTTTGATATCTAAATAATATATCTCTTGCCAATGTAATTCCAAAAGCTGCACCTTTAGTAGACAGCAGGTCATCACAAAGATCTAATAGACTTCTTTTTTTTGCAATACTTTTAAAGGATTTTTTTTCTAAAATCTTTTGTCCAGCGTCAGCTATAGTCTCAAAAATTCTTTTTATATTCAACATGATGTTTTTTATATATTAAAAACCTAAACTTTTGCCCATTATTTTATTAGGAAGCCAAGTAACAATTTCAGGAAAAATACACAAAATTAATATAGCTAAAGCCATAATTATCATAAAAGGTATAGATCCTTTTAATATTTCGGATAAACTAACGTCTGGCGTAATACCCTTGATAATATAAAGGTTTAGTCCAACAGGTGGAGTAATAAGACCAATTTCCATATTTATCGTGAATACAATTGCAAACCAATACGGATCAAATCCTAAAGTAGTTATTACTGGTAACAGAATTGCAGACGTCATTACTATAACGGCAACTGGTGGTAAGAAGAAGCCTGCTATAAGTAGAAAAATATTAATTAAAATAAATACAACCCATTTGTTAGAGCTTAACTCGACCATGCTCTGGGCTAAAGATTGTGTTACGTAAAGTTGCGATAAGGTAAATGCAAAAAGGTAAGATGCAGCGATAATAAACATTATCATCACACTTTCTTTCATTGAAACTTTAACAATGTTCCATATTTTTTTCGGTTGATAAATTTTGTAAACAACAGCGATCAATACAAAAACTAAAAATGCTCCAACACCTGAAGCTTCTGAAGGTGTCGCAACTCCACCATATAACACGTATAAGACACCAGCTATGATAGCTAAGAAAGGAAGAATTCTTGGTAACACCTCAATTTTTTCTTTTAATGTTGGGGGTGTTCTATTCTTTAAAGCTCTCGCAGAATCTTTGTCAATAAAATAACTATGTATAAGAGCCCATATTGCAAACATACCTGCCAACATAAACCCAGGTATCAAACCACATAAAAACAATCTTCCTATTGATGTTCCAGTTGCAATTCCATAAACAATTAAAACAATACTTGGAGGGATTAAAACTCCTAAAGTTCCACCGGCTGCTATTGTTCCTGTTGCTATTTGATCTGAGTACCCTCTTTTTCTCATTTCAGGTATACCCATGGTTCCAATTGCTGCACAAGTTGCAGGACTTGATCCACTTAGGGCAGCGAAAACTGAACAAGCGCCAATATTAGAAATTACAAGTCCACCTGGAACCCTCCAAAGCCATCTATCTAACCCTGTATATAAATCTTTTCCCGCTGGAGAGTTAGCAACAGCCATTCCCATTAAAATAAACATTGGTATTGAAAGTAAAACAAAAGAATTTAATCCAGCATAAAATGTTTCTGCAAAAACATCTAACATTTGAAAGCCTTCAAATGTAACTAAAAGTGCTATTGAGACAAAACTCAGACCAAAAGCAATTGGTATTCCAGAAAATAAAACAATCAACGTGAAAACTGCAACTATTATTGCTATTAATAAAGGATCCATTAATTACCATCCACCTCGTCAACAAGCTTAATAATTTCTGCTATGTATTGAAGTATCATTAGTACAGCTCCTATCATCATTGATGAATAAGGTATCCATAAAGGCGGGTCCCAAACTGTTCCTGTTGAATAATTTTTAGTAAAAGCTTCTTCCACCATTAAATAACCAAAATAGAATAAAATTATAAAAAATAATAAGCTTATTAATGAGGTAAATATTTTAAGTCTTAGAATATTTTTTTTTGATAAAAAATCATAAATCCAATCCATGCTAACATGCGCTTTCTCACTTAAGACATAAGCACTACCAATAAATGTTGAAGCAACTAAAAGCATTGTGACTAGCTCTGTTTGCCATGTGATTGCTCTTTGAAAAAAGTATCTTTCAAATACTAATTCAACGATTACCAAAATTGATAATATTAAGGCTAGAACTGCAAAAGCACCACATGCCTTTGAGGAAAAACTACAAAATTTTAAATATTGTTCTTTCATAAAAAAACCCCCGCTTAATATTTTAAGTAGGGGTTCTTTATATATTGTTTTACTTAACTGCTAAAGCCATTTCCATAAGTTTGTCTCCACCTGGTACTTTTTTGGCGAACTCTTTATGCGAAGTTTGTTTTGCAATTTCAATCCATGCAGCATGGTCTTCTGCCGTCATGTAAGCTAATTTAACACCTGCAGCTTTGTAAGCGTCTTCAAATTTTTTATCTAGATTTGCTACTTGTGCTGTCATGTATTTCTCTGCAACTTTTCCTGCTTTCATTAAAGCATCTTGTTGCTTTGCATTAAGTTTATCAAAACTCATTTTTGACATTAAAATTGGCTCATACATAAACCATAGACCATATTCTCCTGGAGGAGTTGCACAAGTAACTTGTTCGTAAATTTTGTAACTTACAAAGCTTCCAGAACTTGTGTTTGCACCAGTTAATACACCAGTTTGTAGACCAGTATAAATCTCAGAAGATGGCATACTTTGTATTCCAGCACCTGCACCAGCTAACATTTGGTTAAATGCTTTACCAGCAGCTCTCATAACTTGTCCTTTAACATCAGATGGATTTGTTATGCAGTTAGTTTTAGAGGCAAAACCCCCACCTAACCAGGCGTCAGATAAAACAACTACACCAGCATTATTAATAATTTTTTTAATTTCCACCATCATAGGTGATTTATTAAAACGTAATGCATGGTCATGATTTTTTACAGTGCCAGGCATAAGAGTTGCATCAAATTCAGGATGGAATTTTGCAGCATATCCTAATGGAAAAGCAGATATATCCAATTGACCTGTAGTCATTGGTTTCCACTGTTCTTTTGGTTTATAAAGTGATTTTGCAGGATAAATTCTGATATCTATATCTACACCTGCTTTTTTAACTTCATCAGCAATTATTTGAACCATCTCGTGTCTTGGATCATACGAGCCATCCGCTCTAGGCGTTCCTGGCCATTGGTGACTTGCTTTTAATGTCACAGCATAAGCTGATCCGATCAATGAGAAAGCTAAAAATAATGTTGTGAAATAAAAACTAATTTTTTTAAACATATTATTTCCCCTCTTTAGATTAATTTAATAAATTATATTAAATTGAACTTAAGACTAAGAGTCAATATAAGTATTTGTCATATAATTGAAGTTATGGATGGACCATTAAAAAATTTATTAGTTGTTGATTTAACAAGGGTTTTAGTTGGACCTTATTGCACAATGATACTCTCAGATTTAGGTGCGAGAGTTATTAAAATTGAAGCTCCAGAAATAGGTGACGACTCGAGAAAATTTGGTCCTTTTGTTAAAGATTATTCTGCATACTTTATGTCCCTAAATAGAGGAAAAGAAAGTATTGCTTTAAATTTAAAAAATAATGAAGATGACAAAAAAATATTTGAAAAAATATTATCTAAGGCTGATATCTTAGTCGAAAATTTTAAGCCTGGCACATTGGATAAATGGGGTTTTGGTTGGAAAGATGTAAGTAAAAAATATCCTAAATTAATTTATGCATCTGCATCCGGTTTTGGACAAACTGGACCTTTAAAAGAATTACCTGCATACGATATGGTGGTTCAAGGAATGGGTGGTTTAATGAGTGTAACAGGTCATCCAAATTCTGAACCTACCAGAGTTGGGACGTCGATTGGGGACATAACTGCTGGATTGTTTACTACAATAGGAATAAATGCAGCTTTGTATGATAGACAGAAAACGGGTAAAGGTGCTTTTATTGATGTCTCTATGCTAGATTGTCAGATTGCAATTTTAGAGAATGCAATTGCAAGATACCTCTCTAAAAAGGAAATTCCTGGTCCTATGGGTTCAAGACATCCCTCTATCGCTCCTTTTGAAGCATTCAAAACAAAAGATAGTTATATAATCATTGCAGCTGGGAATGATAAACTTTTTGCAAAACTTTGTGACGTATTAAAGATTTCTGAAATAACAAACGATGAAAGATTTAATACTAATTCATTAAGATGTGAAAATATGGATCAGTTAAAAGAAATTTTTGAAAAAAAATTAAGTTTAAAAACTACAGATGAGTGGGTCAAAGAAATGGAGGAATTAAAAATTCCTTCTGGACCAATTTTTAACATTAAACAGGCCGTTGAAAATCCTCAAATCAAAGAGAGGAATATGATTATAAAATCTTATCATAAAGTAATTGGGGAATTTAAATCGGCAGGAAATCCTATAAAAATGTCTACTTACAAAGATAAAGAAACTAGAGGGGATATACCTGATTTAGATGAACACAGAGAAAAGATAATAAAAGAATTTGGTTAACTATTCTTGATTTTCTGTTTCTGAAGCCTCAGATACAGTTTCTTCTTGGTCTTTCATTTCGTCCAAAGAGACATCAACTTCTTCTTGTGCTTCTTCAACAGGATTAGAACTAGGTTGCTCAGTAGTATTTTGTAATTCAGCTAAATCATCTTTTGATACTTGAATCTTTTCTGGAATTTTTCTTGCTCTTTTAGATGGAAGTATTGGAACACCGCTCTTTGAAATCTCACCTTTGTAAAGATTTTCAAAATCATCACCTATATCATCTTCATCTTCAGATGTATCATCAACTTGCTCAACATGTTTTCTTAATTTATATACTGCTGCATCAGTTAAATCTGGAACTTTAATTGTTTCTTCAGCTATTTCTCTTAGTGCAATAACAGTGTTTTTATCGTTATCTCTATCTAGTGTTGGCTCTAATCCTGAATTAAGCTGTGTTGCTCTTTCTTTAGCAACCAGTACTAGTTCATAAGGACTTTCGACTTTATCAATACAATCTTCAACTGTAACTCTTGCCATGGTCGGTTAGATACACCCCGAATATAAAAAAATCAAGTAGTATTAAAGATATACTGGATTTAGTTTTTTTCTAACAGTGAAAAGTAAGACTATAGAGCATGAAATCGATACTGCAGATATTATTGCTATTTTTTCAATAGAATAGCCAGCATCAATCAAAATTCCAAATAAAGCAGTACCAAAGGCAGTAGCAAAAACCATTAAAGCAGTTGTTAAAGCTTTAATTGAGCCAATATATTTTACTCCATATATTTCAGCCCAAGTTGAAGATCCCAATAAATTAGCTAAACCATTGGATATTCCAATTAAACCTAAAAATAAGAAAGCCGATTGCGAGGCATCAAAATACATAACAACAAATGTTGCAAGCAATAAAGGAATGTTCATATATATAAGTAATTTTCTACTTGTTAATTTATCAATTAAATATCCAGAAACTAACAAAGTGATAACAGAGCAAATTGAGTAGGACATAAAAGATTGTGCTATAGTGTACTCACCCCACCCTTTAGAATTTACGATAAATGATTGGTAAACAAATACACCTGTAGCAATCCATGGCATTGCTAACATATTAAGAGATATAATATAAAACCTATAATCTCCCAAAACTTCTATTCTTTTCCACTGTTTAATTTTTTCTTCTTTGAATTTTGCATCTTGATCTGTTTCTCTGGTATCTAGTTTTACATATTTAACTAAAAAATAAGATGCTAAGGGTAAAATTATTAAAACTGATATTGAAATTATTATCCAAATATTTTGCCAAGCCATCAATGTTAAAGAATAAACTATGAGAACTGGTAGAATAAATTCTGCTGAAGATAAACCAAACCAAATCATACTTAAAGCTCGTCCCCTAGACTTTGTAAAATATCTAGAGATTGTAGTTGATGCTGTGTGAGACATCATTCCTTGACCAGAAAATCTCATTAAAAATATCGCTATAAATAAAAAAACTACTGATGAGATTTTTGAAAAGAAAAAGCTTGAAAATGATAGGAGTATTGTTACGAAAATAGCAAACTTTAGGACATTTACATCATCAATTTTTTTTCCAATCCAAATAACAAGTAAGCTGCTACAAAGAGTTGCAGATGCATAAATCGTTCCAAATTGGCCATGACTAATAGATAGAGTTTCTCTAATACTAGAATTGAACAAGCCGATAAAAAAACTCTGTCCAAAACTTGAAAAAAATGTAAATATAAAACCAAATATAATTACTTTTAAACTTAAACTTTTAAACATATATAGAAATTATGACTTGTAATGTTGCTTTCATAGGTCTCGGTGTAATGGGATATCCGATGGCTGGTTATATATCAAAAGCTGGACACAATGTAACTGTTTTTAATAGAACTTCGGCAAAAGCTGAAAAATGGATTTCAGAATATAATGGTAAAATGGCCTCTACTCCTAAAGAAGCCGCAGAGGGTGCTGATTTTATTTTCACATGCGTTGGTAATGATAACGACTTAAAAGAAGTATCGCTTGGAGAAAATGGATTATTTCATACAGCTAAAGAAGGTGCTATTTATATAGACAACTCAACCGTTTCCGCAGAAATATCAAGAGAACTTTATAAAAATGCAAAAGAAAAAGGATTTGAATTTTTAGACGCTCCTATATCTGGAGGACAATCAGGTGCTGAAGGCGGAATATTGACTGTTATGGTAGGTGGCGATGATGAGGCATTTAAAAAAGCTGAACCAGTAATTGATTGCTACAGCAAAAAAGTAAAATTAATTGGTCCATCAGGAAGTGGTCAACTTACAAAAATGATGAATCAAATGTGTATTGCTGGAGTTGTTCAAGGTTTGTCAGAGGCTATTAATTTCGGAATAAATGCTGGTTTAGATATTGATAAAGTGATGGAAACAATATCAAAGGGAGCAGCACAATCTTGGCAAATGGAAAATAGATATAAAACAATGGTTGAGGATAAATTTGATTATGGTTTTGCGGTTGACTGGATGAGAAAAGATTTAAAAATTGTAATTGAAGAAGCAAAAAGAAATGGCTCACCAGTTCCTATTACTGAAATTGTTGATGAGTATTATGCTGATGTTCAAAAAATGGGTGGCAATCGTTGGGATAGCTCTAGTCTGATTGCTAGACTTAAAAAAAAGAAATAAACCAATGTCAAATACTGTCCCATACTATGAGGACTTTTCCGAAATAAAAAAAAAAATTTGGTTAATGCTTGATGATGCAGTAACTAAAAGATCGTCACCTTTTAGAATTCCAGTATTTGTGTGTGGAGATCAATCAGACTTTGATGGGAGAATTGTTGTTCTTAGAAAATCTGACCAATCAAATAATATTCTTCAGTTTCACAGCGATATACGATCTGACAAAATTCCAAAATTAAAAAAAAATAGTAACGCAGCACTTATATTCTATGACAAAGAAGAAAAGATTCAGCTACGTGTTAAAGTTAATTGCATAGTCAATCATGATAATGAAATAACTGAGCAATCATGGTCAAAAACAGCTCACATTAGTCGAAAATGTTATCTAGTAAACAACGGACCGGGGACAGAAACGTATGAACCAAGCTCAGGTTTAAGGGAAGATATTGAAAAGTCAGGCTTTACGGTGGAGCAAAGTGAAGAAGGTTATAAAAACTTTACAGTAATACAATGTAATATTAAAAGTATTGAATGGCTTTATCTCGCAGCAAAAGGTCATAGAAGAGCAAGATTTGATATTACAAATAATAATCAAAACTGGCTAATTCCGTAAAAATGTTAAGTGGATTAATTATTGCTGTAGCACTTGTTTTAGGTGGCTTAGCTGTAATGAGATTTGGTATTTTCCAAATCAGAAAATTTAAAAAGGGTGAAACTAGAGTTACTAAGAAAGTTAGTGAACAAATTGCTTTTTTAATATTTTTTTTAATTATTTTAGGATTAATTATTTACTCAATTAATGATTTTCTTTTCTAAAAGTTATTGAAATCTTTGTATCTATTATATGTACACCAAGTTCTTTTTTTTTTTATTTTTTTAAGTTTTTTATGAGAATATCTATCTCTCCATTCGTAATTAGTATCAGGAGAAATACCTCGACCAACCTCTGCAGCCATTGCGCATTTTAAGTATACAGGATTAAATGGTTTATTAGAAGTTGGTTCTAAAAAAACAGAGTCTTTAAAATCAGGACAGGTGGGATCTTTATGATTATACAATGAGCCCAACTTATATTTATCGCCACCATCAGGGCCTCCAATTATAGTTCCAGTCTTATGTCCATTTTTATTTCCTTTTGTACAAGCCCATGCAAATCCATTTACATGCATTAATTCGTGTAATGTAATTAGAATTCTTTTATTTTTACTTGGGTTATATTTACTTTTTAAAAAAATATATCCATGATGTACGCTTCCTTGTCCACCACTCCTATGGCCTACATCTACCCATGCAAAATACAATTTATTTGGACTGTTAAATCCTAATTTTGTTAAATAAGCGTCAGGATAGTTCATTCCATAATTTCCTTTATATTGTTTATCAAATCTAACAAAAGAAATATCCATTTTTCCATCTTCCCTCATGTCATACCTAAATTTTTGTTTACCTTTTGTCATTTCAAACATTTTTTCATTTGCCTCTAATAATTCTTTCTCCATTTTTCCATTTATATCCCATTCATTATCTTCACTATCTTTATTTAGTAGGTATATAAAATGTACTTGTGGTTCATCTGATACATCTGGTTGATCTTTGAAATGTCTTCCAGGCTTTTCGTCTGAGGCAAAAGAGAGGGATGAAAATATAAATATTATAAAAAATACAATTATTTTTTTCATTTCTTTAAAATACAGATTCAGAGTATTTTTTCCAGTTTTCTTGATACCTAATAGCATTTTGCTTTACTGCCTTAATTTCATCTTCTGTTAATTGACGAATTATTTTTCCAGGTGAGCCCATCACTAAAGAATTATCTGGAATTTCTTTATTTTCTGTAATTAATGATTTGGCTCCAATGATACAATTTTTTCCTATTTTAGCCTTATTGAGAACAACAGCTCCAATACCAATTAAAGAGTTGTCATCTATTGTACAACCATGAAGCATAACTAAATGACCAATTGTAACATTCTTTCCAATTTTTAGAGGGTAACCAGGGTCAGTATGTAAAACACTTCCATCTTGAACATTTGACCCCTCTCCTAAATAAATATTTTCTATATCACCTCTAAGTGTAGCATTAAACCAAACACTAGAGTTTTTCTCTAACGTAACATCCCCAATTATAACAGCATTAGGTGCTACCCAATTTTCGCCAAGGTTTTTTGGTTTTTTACCTTTTAAATCGTAAAACATAAATTATATAGTCTTTTATCATGGCATTAACCAAAACACCAATATGTGACTTCGGTAAAAAAGCTTACAACTTTGAACTTAAATCTATAGATAACAAAATAATTTCACTAAATGATGCAAAAGGTGAAAATGGAACACTAATAATGTTTATCTGTAATCACTGCCCTTATGTTTTGGCTGTTATAAAAAATATTGTCGAAGATTGTAAAGAATTAGAAAATGATGGAATTAAATCTATAGCAATAATGTCAAATGACCCCAGTAGATATGAAGAAGATTCATTTGATAATATGATTAAATTTTCAAAGAGTAATCATTTTAATTTTCCATATTTAATAGACGAAACTCAAGTAGTGGCTAAAACTTATGGTGCAGTCTGCACTCCAGATTTTTTTGGTTATAATAAAAATCTTGAACTTCAATATAGAGGTAGAATTAGAGAATTAAAAAATTTAAAAACAATTGATAATGGTGAAAGTGAGCTAAAAAATGCTATGAAAATGATTGCAAAATCTAACTATGGTCCAAAAGAGCAATATCCAAGCATGGGGTGCAGTATTAAATGGTTTTAACAATAAATGTATTTAATAGTAACTAGAACTTTTCCTCCAGAATTAGGAGGTATGCAAAATCTCATGTGGGGATTAGCAAGATCTCTCTCAAAACTTAATTTAATAAAAGTTTTTGCAGACTATCATGAAAATCATGAGGAGTTTGATAGGTCAGTTTCATTTTCAATTGAAAGAGTAAGTGGAATGAAGCTTATTAGAAAATTTAGAAAATCTTACATGATAAATGATTATCTTGAGCAAAATAATAAGGTCAAATGTATTATTGCTGATCATTGGAAAAGCTTAGAACTTATAAAAACAAAAAAAAAGAAGATCTGCTTAATACATTCAAAAGAAATTAATCATCCCAAAGGCTCAAGTTTAAATCGCAAAGTACTATCAGTTTTAAATAATGTGGATCATATAGTAGCAAATTCAAACTATACAAAAAATTTAGCTATTGATTTAGGTGTAGAAGAGAAAAAAATAGTTATTATTAATCCTGGAGTCGATCCAGTGGGTGAAATTCAACAAAAATTTTTAGATGAAGCAGAAAATATTCTAAAAGGTAAAAAAAAAAGACTAATTACGGTTTCAAGATTTGAAAAAAGAAAAAATCATGAAAAAGTAATAATGGCTTTAAGAAACTTAAAAGAAATTTACCCTGATATTACTTACACTTGTATTGGATATGGCGATGAAGAAGAGAAATTAAAAAAACTAGTAATTGAATTGAAATTAAAAGATCAAGTCACTTTTTTAAAAGATATACCTTCAGATTTAAAAAATGCTCTTGTATCAAAGTCTGATATTTTTGTAATGCCTTCAATAATCTATAAAAAATCTGTTGAAGGTTTTGGTATCGCTTATGTAGAAGCTGCACAATATGGTATTCCCTCAATTGGTGGTCAAGACGGTGGAGCTTCTGATGCAATCATTCATGAAAAAACAGGTTTGATATGTGATGGAACTAAACTTGAGGATATTTATTCAAGTATAGACAGTCTTTTTAAAGATAATAAGTATTTAGAATATGGAAAAGAAGCAAAAATTAATGCTGAAAACTTCCTTTGGAACAGAATAATTGAAAATTATAAAAGAATCTTGTAAAATTTAAAAATGATAGCAAAATTTAATAATATTTTTTATTTAATTATTTATGTCGTACACTTTGGGATGTTGGCATTCTATGCTGTTCAATTATTAGTTGGGACAAGAAAATTCATGGATAAATTTGCATTAGATCACACAGCTGCTTTCATGATTAGATTTTTAGGAGCCTTCTTTCTAGCTTGGATATTAATGGCATTATACATAATGTTTATAAGACCAAATGGTGTTGAAGGTACATGGGCATTTTTTAACCTTATATTTATTACTCATTTGCTTGTTACTATAACTAACTATTATTCTAAAAATATTAGCAAACTTGGAAATACAGACAAAACTACAAACGAAGGTATTATTGTTCCATTTGTTTTATTGATAATGAGTGCGATCCTTTGCTACGGACTGTCCGACAAAATTTATATTACTTAAATTTTATTATTCTTAAACATAGTTTTATATAAATGCCAAACAACTATGATTATAGTAGTTAATAAAATACATGCTGTGAGAGTTCTATCCCATAAGAATTCCCAAGATCCATTACTTAACAATAAAGACCTTCTTAAGTTCTCCTCCATTAAACCTCCAAGCACAAATGCAAGTATTAATGGTGGCATCGGAAAATCGTAAAGCCGCATAAAAGTTGCAACAATTGCAATTCCAATCATTAGATAAATATCAAAATTATTAAATGACATTACATAAATTCCAGTAATTGAAAAAAATAGAATTAATGGGATTAGATAATTTTTTGGAACAGCTAAAATTCTTGCGATGTAAGGAATTAGAGGTAAATTTAAAATTAATAAAATTACCATACCTATATACATAGACATAATGATAGACCAAAATATTTCTGGATTAGTCATATATAGTCTTGGGCCAGGTTGGACACCAAATCCTAATAGTGCACCCAACATTACAGCCGTGGTACCACTACCTGGTATTCCCAATGTAAGCATAGGAACAAATGATCCTGAACAAGCTGCATTATTTGCTGTTTCTGGAGCTGATAAACCATTAACACTTCCTTTTCCAAATTTTTCTTTTTCCGCGTCGTTGACAATATTTCTTTCCATTCCATAAGCTAAAAAAGAAGCAATAGTCGCACCTGCTCCCGGCAAAACTCCAATTAAAAAACCTATTACTGACGATCTAGGAATTGTCTTATACATTTTGGTTCTTTCTTCCTTATTAATTTTAATTGAACCAAGTTCTGTTAGTGACACTTGTTTAGCGGCACTTGTGGGATCATTTCGTTTTAAAATGATTGTTAGGGCTTCACTCATCGCAAAGGTTGCCATAACTACAAGAACAAAGCTAATTCCATCTGTTAAATTCATATTGTTAAATGTAAATCTTGTAATATCAGATAAGCTATCTTGTCCAACAGATGCTAGCATTAATCCTAGAACTACCATCATCATAGCTTTTAAAAACTGACCTTTTGAAGAAAAAGCAGCAATAGCTGTCAAACCCAAAATCATTAACGCAAAATAATCAGGAGATCTAAAAGATAAGCTTACTTTCGATAAACTTGGAGCCATAAATAATAAATATATTGCTGACAACGTACCACCAGCAAATGAACTCCAAGCAGCTATAGCCAATGCTTTTCCTGCTTTACCTTGTTGTGCCATTGGATAGCCATCAAATGAAGTTGCGACCGTACCTGGAACACCAGGTGCGTTTAATAGTATTGATGATGTAGAACCTCCAAATACCGCTCCATAATAAACTCCTGCCATTAAAATTAAACCAGTTGCTGGATCAAAACCATAAGTAATTGGTATCATTAAAGCTATCGCTGTCATTGGTCCAAGTCCTGGCAACATTCCAATAATTGTTCCAAAAAAGCAGCCAAGCATTACCATTAAAATATTTTGAAGAGTAAGAGCTGTTGTTAAACCAATTAGAATTCCTTCAATCATCCCATAACTCCAACTGATTGTAAGAATGGATCTCTTAAATAAATATCAAGAACTCCATGAAGCAAATACATAAAAGCTGCTACAAAAGGAAAAGACAATAAGAACATTAAGACCCATCTTCTCTCTCCTAAAAAATAATATGATGAAAACAAAAATAATGACGTAGTTAAAAAATAACCAACTTTTAAGATTGTAGCACCATAAATTATCGCAATAACAATAAGTATTAATGTTTTTTTATATTCTAAAGTTTTATGCTGAACTTTTATTGTATTAGGATCTGGTAAAATTAGTTTTAATCCTGAAAAAAAAAGGCCTGCATAACCTAGATAAATTGGGAATGTTCTTGCATTAAAAGGTGCATTTTCATCAAATGCAAAAACTTGAATCTGATAAGCGGTATATAAGTAAAATGCTGAAAATATAAAAAAGAGCAGTGATATAACTTTTGTAGTATTTATATTCACTGCTCTAATATTTAATAATCGTTAAGATTATATAACTCCTAATTTTTTCATAAGAGCTGTCATTTCTTCAGTTTGTTTTTCTAAGAAAGATACAAACTTACCTTCTGGATTGTAAATATTAACCCATGCATTTCTTGCTCTAACAGTTTCCCATTCAGAAGTTTTTTGTACATCACCTAACATTTTAGCAATTTTAGATTTATCAGCACTACTCATTCCTGGAGGCCCAAAAAATCCTCTCCAGTTAACAAATTGCACATCATAACCTTGTTCTTTGAGAGTTGGTGCATCTGGAGCATCAGAAACTCTTGAAGGAGCTGTAATACCAATAATTCTTACTTGATCTCTTGCGCCCATAAGCTCACCTAAACCTGTAGATATAATTTGTGTTTCCCCAGATAACAGTCCAGCTAATGCTTTTCCACCAGCATCATAAGGAATATAAGCAACATCATTAGGATTTGCACCAGCAGCTTGGAAAGCTAATGCACCAATTAAATGGTCCATACTTCCTCTTACTGATCCACCTGCCATTTTAATAGAGCTTGCATCTTTTTTATATGCATCAACAACATCTTTAAAATTTTTATAAGGTGAATTTTTTGCAACTGCAATTGCACCATAATCTCCTATAACACCAGCTATTGGCACGACATCTTTATAAGATAATGTTCCGCTTCCACTTACATATCCTTTATGTCTTGTAATTGATCTTAAAACTAATGGTGTTGATTGAACTAAGACTGTATTAGCAGGCTTATTATTAATCATATAAGCTAATGCTTTTCCACCACCACCACCTGACATATTTTCAAATGATGCACTTTTTAACATACCAGCTTTTGTTAAAGCTTCTCCAGTACCTCTAGCAGTTCCATCCCAACCACCACCAGCACCACCACCAATTACAAAATGCAATTTATCAATTGCTATTGAACTAGATGTTGTTGCTGAAAGTATAAGAATTGCTGAGAATAAAACTGAAATTATTGATTTAATTAGTTTCATTATTTTATCTCCTATTATAATTATAATTAGTTATTAAACATAAATTGAAATTCAGTGTCAATGAGGATTTATTGCTTATATGTTAAACGTGATACTATTTAAACGATTATTAAATGAGCTCGGGATTAGTTATAAAGCTTTAATCATAGGGGTAATTGGTGGTTATATTGGAACTCTAATTAGTCTTCCTTTGCCTTGGTTGCTCGGTGCTTTAGGTTTAAATCTTTGTATTGCTTTTACTAATTTTAAAATTGAATTCTCAACAAAATTACTTAATCCAGTTTTTTTGATGGTAGGTATTATTTTAGGTGGAACGCTGAATGTATCTTTATTATATAAAATTCATTTATGGATATTCTCATCTATGGCAATGGTTGTTTGCACTTTGGTAAGTACTATTTTGGCAGGATATTATTTTGTTAAAGTTTGCAAATTTGATAAGTTTATTGCAACACTTGCAGCTCTACCTGGGGCATTTGTTCCAATAGCTGCAGCACTTTTAGAATATGGGAAAAAAGAAAATCATAAACAAGTTTTAATTCCTCAGGCTACAAGAGTTATATTTATTGTAAGTTTTGTACCTATTTTATTTATTAGTAAATTAGGATTTTCTGAAATTGCAGGATATAATTATGAAAATATTTACGATCTAAGATATTTTTTAGAAATTATTTTTTTAATAGTAATTTGTTATTTATTTTCTAAATTGCTCAAAAAATTTAATATCCCTTCACCTATACTTGTTGGTGCAATGGCCTTATCTGGCTTATTTTATACTTTTGAAATTGTTAATTCTAGATTTCCAGACACAGTAATAAATATAGCATTTATTTTTTTAGGTACCGCTCTTGGAAGTAGACTAAATGGATTAAAACTTAAAGAATTATTTTTTTATATTTTTCATGGAATAATTGTGTGCTCAATATTAGTTGTTGTTGCTATGGTTACGGCATACTTTCTTCAGTATTTAGGATTTGATTTTATTCCAACTTTTTTAAGTTTTGCACCAGGAGGAATTCATGAAATGGTTGTTATTAGCGTTGCCTATAATATTGATCCTATTTTTGTAAGCTATCATCATTTCTTAAGGATATTAATTATAGTAGCTTTTCTTCCATTTTTGCTAAAAAAATTTGGGAACAACTCTATTAAAAAGACAAAGTTTAAATAAAATCAAATATTAACTTTGTACTGCTGACAAGAATTAAACCATAGATGACGTTATAAAACAAATTTTCCTCTATAATTTTAAGTATTTGATATCCAATAAATATTCCAATTAAAGCTAATGGAAAAAGAGATACTGATTGAAACAATGTATCAAAATTCATCATTGATAGATAAATGTATAAAGGTAGCTTTATTAAGTTAACACAACTAAAAAAGATAATTCTCGTTCCTACATATATTTCTTTTTTTAACCTTAATGGAAGTAAATAAAGACTTGTGGGTGTTCCACCAGCATGAACACAAAAACTAGAAAATCCTGCAATAGATGAACAAATTGCACCCTTCAAAAAGTTTTGCTTGGCTGGAACTGTTTTTTCTTTTTTAAACAGAAAGTAGTGCCCAGCAAATATAAATCCCATAATTCCAACTATTAATTTAAGTAAATCCTCCGAAAATTGATTGAATGTTAAGGAGCCAAGTACAATCCCTATTGCCGCAAACGGTACAATTACTTTCAATATACTAAAATTAAATTCTCTTCTAAATCTGTAAACAGCAATGATGTCTGAAAAAATTAAAATAGGTAAAATTATTGCTAATGCCTGCTGTAATGGCATTACAACTGTCATCAATGGAACTGATATTAATGATATTGAGCCTCCTAAACCAGACTTTGCAATACCGTACAAAATTATTGCAGGAACAACACTTATAAAAAAAAGGAAATTTATTTCCATTAATTTAAAGATTTTATTAAATATTCAAAAACTTTTTCGGGAGATAGCTTGTTTAAATCTGATACTTGGATAGCTTTAAAATTTTCTCTCTCTATGCTGACTTTAAATGCAGTGGTGTGAGAACCAAATAAAGCTACTCCTTTTACATCCAAATGTGCTGACATATGTGCAGGTCCAGTATCA
>CABZDY010000015.1 GCA_902524635.1 uncultured Pelagibacteraceae bacterium | reverse complement strand
TAATTAAGGGCTTGGTTTGCTTTATCCATTACTTCAGGTAAATTTGGAAGACGTTTTAATACTTCCACAGAGTCTTTTAATGATTCACTAATTGAATTTATAGGATCTTTAGTTTCTTTTAGCCATTTTTCTAGAACAGGTTTGGATGTTTCCCATATGTTTGTCTCAGGGTTTAATCTTCTTGCAACTCCTTCGACTACTACCATTGTTTTTTGTAACATAAGTAACTGAGGTTGGGTTTGCATATTAAATTTTTCGGTAACATCAAAAAGTTGTTTAAGTAACTTACCACCTGAAATATTTTTTATAGAGTGTCCAAAAATTGGTTCCCCAATTGATCTTAAAGCTTGAGCAAGATCATTGACAGGTACATTATTTGGAACCAGTCCTGCTGCAAGATGCACTTCAGCAACTTTTTTATAGTCTCTTTGTATAAAACCAAATAAAATTTCAGCTAAAAATCTTTTACTGACATTATCTAGCCTTCCCATGATACCAAAATCTATAGGAACAATTTGGCCACTTTCATTTACAAAAATATTTCCTTGATGCATATCTGCGTGAAAAAAACCATCTCTTACAGCATGTCTTAAGAAATGTTGAATTATGTCGGTGGCAATTTTTTTTGTGTCAATTGATCTTTTCTCTAGCTCTTCCGACTCTCTAATAGATACACCGTCAATCCAATCAAGTGTCATTATGTTTTCACTTGTATAATCCCAATAGATCTTGGGAACTTCAAAACCTGCATCATTTTTGGTATTTTCTGCATATTCGTTGGCTGCAGCAGCTTCAAATCTTAAATCCATCTCTAGACTGGTAATCTCTTTCAATAAAAAAACTACCTCAACTAGCTTTAATCGTTTAGTTTTTTTGATTAATGACTCAATGATATATGCAAAAAGCATCAAGGCATCTACTTCTTCGTTAAAAATTTTTTTAATATCTGGTCTTAATATTTTTATTGCTACGTTTTTAATAACTCCATTATCGTTTATTTGAGCTTTATGTACTTGAGCAATTGAGGCAGCTGCAACTGGTTCACTTATATTGATTATTGAATTATATATTTCATCACCTAAATCTTTTTTAATCATTTCTTTAGCTTTTGATTGTGAAAAAGGTGGAAGTTTATCTTGTAAATTTTCTAGTTCCTTTGATAATTTATCTCCTATTATGTCAGGCCTTGTTGCCAAAAACTGGCCGAGCTTAATAAATGTTGTACCCATAGATGCTAACGAATTAGATAATTTTTCGCCTTCACTTAAATTATCAAATGACAGATCTTTTTTGGTAAAAGAAAAGGAAAGTAATTTAAATATTACTCTTATCAATAAAGGTGGTTTATTAAATTTTGATAAAATAGTTAAAACGTCGGATTTAGCGAGTTTTCTTCCTAGTTTAAATAATGTAAATAATCTTTTGAACATTATATTTTCCAACCAGAATGAATAGCCACTATTCCACCAGATAAATTTCTATATGAACAATTTTTAAAATTATTTTCTTTCATTAAATCTATCAATTCTTCCTGATTAACAAATTCTTCTATACTTTTGGTTAAATATTCATAAGGGTCTTTATCACCAACAACTGCTTTTCCTATGTGGGGAATTAATTTCGAGTAATTTTTGTATAAAAAATCTAAATTAGAATTTTGAATTTTTGAAAATTCTAAACACATATATCTTCCACCTGGTTTAAGAACTCTATAGGCTTCTGATAAAGATTTATCTAAATTTTTTGTATTTCGTAAACCAAAACTAATTGTATAAAAATCAAAAGTATTATTTTCGAATGGTAACTTTTCTGCTTCTGCAACAACCCATTTTATATTTTTGTATTTACTGAGTCTTTTTTTACCTTTTTCAATCATTTTCTCATTCGAATCTGAAGAGGTAATCTCTCCATTATTATCTGTATAATCTAAAAATAATTTTCCTAAATCACCTGTGCCACAAGCAACATCTAAATATTTCTTGTCTTTGGTTGGATTCATCCAATTCATAAGGTTTTTTTTCCAAAGTCTATGAATTCCAAATGACATAAAATCATTCATCAAATCATATTTATCGTAGACTTTATTAAATACTCCTTCGACGAGTCCTGCTTTATTTTGAAGATTTTGTTGCATATAAATTATATTAAAACACTAATATAGTATGAAATGCCTGAATTACCAGAAGTAGAAATTGTCAAACAATCTTTGAATAAGAGTATTACAGGAAAGATTATTAGAGACATATTAATAAAAAATAGAAATTTAAGGTTTAAGATCCCAAAAAATTTTAAAAAAAATATATTAAAAAAAAAAATTATTAAAGTAGATAGGTTTTCAAAACATTTAATACTCAAATTTGAGGATAGTTCTAATTTAATGATACATCTTGGAATGTCAGGTACTATTCATTTAATTAATAAATCTAGAAAAAAAAAATTCATAACAAACACCAGTTTTTATCATTCCCCATTATTACCTAAAAAGCATAATCATGTAGAAATCAAAATTGATGACTTTAAATTAATTTATAATGATCCAAGAAGATTTGGCTATTTTTCTTATTTTAAGAATGAAGAACTAATAAATAATAACTTTAAAAAATATGGACCAGAACCTTTTGATCCTTTGTTTGATAAAAACTATATTTTTAATTATTTTAAAAGTAAAAAAAAAAATATTAAGAATTATTTAATTGATCAAAATTTTGTTTCAGGAATTGGCAACATTTATGCAAGTGAAATATTGTTTTTATGTAAGATTTTACCATTTAGGGAGGTACGTTCACTTAGTTTAAGTGAGTGTCAAAAAATCTCTCATTTTTCAAAAGTAGTTTTAAGAAAAGCAATTGAGAAAGGCGGATCAAGTATAAGAGATTTTATTAATACAAGTGGAGACCAAGGTTCTTTTCAAAAAAATTTTAACGTTTATCAAAGAGAAAATAAAAAATGTTTAAAATATAGTTGCAAAGGAATAGTACATAAAAAATTTATTTCAAATAGGTCTAGTTTTTTTTGTAATTTATGTCAAAAATAAACAATTATTGTATTGACCCAATCATTATCTGAAGATATACACTCACGCTTATGGCAAATACTAAATCGGCAATTAAACGTACTAGAAAAATTAAAAGGCAAACAGCCGTTAATAGATCTAGAAAAAGTCGTTATAGAAGTGCATTGAAAAAAATGAACTTTATAATAGAAAAAAAGGATAAAAAAGAGGCTTTAGCTTTTCTACCTAAACTAAATTCCGAATTGATGTCAATTGCAAAAACAGGAATCATTAAAAGACAAAACGCCTCTAGGAATGTATCGAGAATTACAAAAAAAATTAATTCTTTGTAACAACCTACAATAAGTAAATATTTTTTTTATACAACTTAAGCGTACAATTAGCTTGAAAATTACCACATCTAAAAGTTAAATTTAAAAAATTACTAGATATAGATTTAGTAAAATTTTAAGTTTTAAATTTCATACTCGACTAGGTTGCAAATAAATTTTTAAGAAATTCAATCTAAAACTTATTCAATCATAAATTTTATTTATTTTTGTTTTTACAAATAAACTTATTGCAATAATTTTTTATAAGTCTTAAGTGGAATTCCTTCATGAAAAATAATTTACAAAATAATAAAGCACTCGAAAAGAAAATTGATTGGCAAAGTATTAAAAAAGAATTACGAGAAAAACTTGGAAAAGATATTTTTGATAGTTGGATAAAAAAAATTGAATTAGTTGAAGAATTTCATAATTATATACTATTTTCAGTCTCAACAAGATTTATAAGAGATTGGATAGTATCAAGATATTTAGACCAAATATTGCAGACAATTAAAGAATACAAAAAAGACTTGGTGAGAATTGAATTCACAATAAAAAACAGTAAAGAAACTGAAATTAGTGAGACAAATACTGCATCTCAAAATTCTTTTGAAACTAATAATGACAATGTGTCCTTTATAAAAGATACTTATCTTCAATATAATAGAATAGATCCAAATAAAAACTTCGAAAATTTCATTACTGGAGGAAGTAATAAGTTAGCATTTGAAGCATCGAAAAAAGTTTCTAAAGATATAGCTCATTATAATCCTTTATATTTATATGGTGGTGTAGGAATGGGTAAAACTCACTTGCTAAACGCTATCGGTCTTGAATTGAAAGAAAAGAACAAAGTTATGTTCATATCAGCAGAAAGATTTATGTACCAATTTGTAAAGTCTATTAAATTAAATGAAATGGTAAAGTTTAAAGAGTATTTTAGAAATACTGATATTTTATTAATCGATGATATTCAGTTCATGAATGGCAAAGAAGCTATGCAAGAAGAATTTTTTCATACCTTTAACGCTTTATTAGACAAAAATTCTCAAATAATAATTTCAGCAGATAGACCACCAAACAAACTAACTAGGATTCAAGAGAGAATAAAATCTAGATTTTCAGGTGGTTTAGTTGTGGATATTCAAAACCCTGATTATGAACTTAGATATAAAATTATTAAATCTAAAACTGATGAATTAAAATTATCTTATTCAAATCAAGTAGTTATTTCTGAAGAAATTCAAAAATTTTTAAGTACAGAAATAAAAACTAGTATTAGAGAATTGGTTGGAGCACTAAATAGAATTGTTTCATTCACAAGGATTTATAATAAAGTTCCAAACTTGTCGGAGGTTAAAATAGTTTTAAAAGATTTGCTAAATCTTACCGAAAATAAAGTCAATATTGATACAATACAGACAATAGTCTGCAAATTTTATAAAATTAGCAAAAATGAAATGCTTTCACCAAGAAGATCAAGATATCTTGTAAGACCAAGGCAGACCGCAATTTATCTTGCCAAGATGCTAACATCTAAATCATTACCAGAGATAGGTAGATCTTTTTCTAATAGAGATCACACAACTGTTATCCACTCAGTTAAAACTATTGAGAGATTGAGAAAAGAGGATAGCGAGTTAAATATTAATATTGATAGTTTAAAAAATAAGATTTTGTACAATAAAGAAAATGAAGTTTAGTTTAAATCAACAAGACCTTCAAAAATCTTTAAATTACTGTCAGGGTGTAATTGAAAAAAGAAGTACATTACCCATACTTTCAAATGTATTATTGGATGTAAACAATGGGAAACTTACAATTACAGCGACTGATCTCGATTTAATTTTCATTCATCAAATTCCAAATGTTGAAATAATAGAAGAGGGCAAAACTACTTCATCTTCATCAATAATGTATGATATCGTTAGAAAGTTTTCATCTGGAAGTAAAATTAACTTTTCCAATCCTAGTGAAAATAAATTACATTTAGAGTCTGATAAATCTGTTTTCAACTTAAATTGTATCAGTGCTTCTGAATTTCCGTTGACAGATGAAAATTTTAATGAAAATGTGTTTTCGATTAAATCAAAAGAGCTACTAAAACTTTTAAATAAATGTAAATTTTCAGCATCTAACGACGAAACAAGACACTATTTAAGTGGAATTTTTTTACATCAGACTGAAGTTGAAGATAAAATTTTTTTAACAGCAGCAGCTACTGATAGTCATAGAATGTCTATTTCTAAGATTAGATTACAAAATAAAGTTCAATTTGATCAGATAATTTTACCAAAAAAAACTATTTTTCAACTTTGCTCATTACTAGAAGACTATGAAGGTGAAGTAAAAATATCAAATATAAAATCAAAAATTAAATTTGAAATTAACAATAGTATATTGATATCAAAGCTTATCGATGGAAAATTTCCAAACTATGTACAGGTAATACCTAAAGAAAACCAAAAAAAATTAGAGGTTGATCTAAAATCATTTTTAAATTCGGTAGATAGAGTTGCTTCAGTCTCTTTAGATAAAAAAGATGGAGTAAAATTTAACCTTTCAAAAGATAATCTTGATCTTTCAGTTAACAATACAAATAGTGGTGATGGTAAAGAAAGTTTAAGTGTTAAGTTTGATCACGAGTTAGATATAAGCTTTAATTCTAGGTATTTAATTGATGTTGCTTCCCAACTTGATGGAGATAACATTGAAATTTATTTAAAAGATACAGGATCACCAGCCTTAATTAGAGACCCAGCTGATTATGATAGCATATATGTGGTAATGCCAATGAAGGGCTAATTCATTATATCTAATTCATTGTAAATTATACTTTCAATATAATTTGTAAAATCTGCTGAGCTCATTCCAGGTTTAATTTTGGGAAGAATTGATATTACTATTATTTTCTTTGAAGTTATTTTACCATTTTTTGGCCAAACATTTCCAGAATTTATAGCTACAGGTTGGCAATTTATTTCTAATTCGTTATAAATTCTGCCAACTCCTTTTTTAAACGAAACTCTTTCATTTGGTAAAACTCTAGTTCCTTGTGGGAAAATAATTAATGGTCTTTCTGAATTTCTTACAGAATTCTTTATTTTATCAATTAAACCTAAATTATCTTTACTAATTTTATTTCTATTTATTGAAATTGATCCTATCTTTTTTAAATACCAGCCAAATATAGGAATTTTGATTAATTCATATTTTAAAATAAATATTGGTGAATTAAAAATTGTTTGTAGGTAAAAAGTTTCAAACATAGATTGATGAGAACAAGCAATAAAAAACTTTTCATTTTTAATAATATTTTCTCTACCTTTAACAATAATTTTTGTTTGTAAAAAAATTTGAAGACAAAATGCTGCCCATCTTCCCATCATTTTTCCACCAAATAAAACTATTTTAGTTGGCATTATTAATGATGGCAGGAATATTATTGAAATTATAGATATACCTAGAAAGAAAAAAAATAAAAATAGAAGTTTTCTTATCATTTTTGTCAAAAACTAAATTATATCTGTTAGTTTTTGTCTTTTTTTAATTATATTTATTTTTGAACCTTTAATTAATATTTCAGCAGGTTTAGGTCTAATGTTATAATTTGAAGATAACGATGAGCCATAAGCTCCTACGTCACAAATAATAATATAATCTTTCTCATTTAATTTTTGAAATTTATTTGTCGTTAAGAATTTATCTGTCGTTTCGCAAATAGGACCTACAAAATCATAACTTTTCTTTGTCATTTTATTTGTTTTTTTTAATGGGATTATTTTATGCTTAGCCCCATATAACGCAGGTCTCATAAAATCATTCATAGCCGCATCTACAATAATAAAATCTTTTTTAGAATTTTCTTTTATATAAATAATTTTTGAAATTAATATAGCGGTATCACCTATAATTGATCTACCAGGTTCAAAAATAATTTTTGATTTATGTTTTTTTAAAAATTTTTTAATAATTTGATTATATCTTTTGTAATTAAATTTTTTATTGTCTTTGTTATAATCAATACCCATACCACCACCAAGATCTATATACTCAAAACTAAAGTTAATTTTTTTTATTAATTTATCTAGGACGTTGAGCATTTTTTGGTATGGTTTATGATCTAGAATTTGACTTCCAATATGTACACTTAAACATTTTAGATTTAAAAATCGTGAATTTTTTATATATTTCGAAATTTCAATAAATGTCTTTTCATTGACACCAAATTTATTTTCTTTTTTCCCAGTTGAAATTTGTTTAATGGTTTTTGCGTCTGTATTTGGATTTAGTCTAATTCCAATATTCACCTTTTTATTCTTAGATTTTGCTATACTTTCTATTTCTAATATTTCACTTTTTGACTCACAATTAATCAATAAAATATTTTTATCTATCGCATAAATCAATTCTGACCTAGTTTTACCCACTCCAGAAAAAACAATCTTTTTGGAAGTTATTCCTGCTTTAAGTGCAATCATTAATTCACCTTTTGAGACAACATCAGCTCCCAATCCACTTCGTTGAATTAGTTTGAGTATTTCTAGATTACAGTTTGATTTCGTTGAAAAACATATGATTGGAGAGAATGATTTAAAACATCTTTTAAAGTTACTTATATTTTCATTAATTTTTTTCTCAGAATAGCAAAAAATTGGTGTTTCAAATTTTTTAATTACTTTAGTGAGTCTCGATTTTTCAACTGTAAAAATATTATTGATATATTTCATCTTTTTTTGGCATTTTAAATATGTTATTAAAATTATTAAATTTCATAACATTATTATTTAATGATGCCTCATATTTTGGCTCATTTTTCCTTCCACATGAAGTTACCAAAATTAGACATATAGTAATTAAAGTTAATCTTTTAATCATAGTTATTTCTTTTTGTAACTTAATATCATTTTCTTAATGTTGTCGAAAGAAGTTCCGCCGTAAGAAACTTTGGAATTAACAGATTTTTTTAGTTCAAACACTTTAAGAACATCAGCGGTTAAACTCTTTTCAATTTTATTTATCTCTTTTATTGTGAGTTCTGACAGTTTTTTTTTATTTTTTTCAGCATAATTTATGATTTTTGCTGTTTGTAAATAGGCTTTCCTAAATGGATAATTTAATTCTCTAACCATATAATCAGCTAAATCAGTTGCTGTAATGTAGCCACTTTCTGCAAGTTCAACCATTCTTTTTTTATCCGGTGAAAAATTTTTAAGAACATCATTTAATATAATCAATGAATTTTTTAATTGATCAAATGATTTAAAAACAATCTCTTTATCATCTTGCAAATCCTTAAAATAAGAAAGGGGCAACCCTTTTAATGTTGTAAGCATAGAAAATAGATTTCCAAACATGAAACCTGTTTTGCCTCTCAAGTATTCCAGAGGATCAGGATTTTTTTTTTGAGGCATAATGGATGATCCAGTTACAATTTTATCATTCAAATTAATAAGCTTAAAAGCATCTGAATTCCATATTATAAACTCCTCTGCAATCCTAGAGATATGAACAGCACATGCAGAGCAAGAATAGAGAAAATCAATTACAAAATCTCTATCAGAAACAGTATCAATTGAGTTTTTAGTTGGTCTGTGGAAACCTAGTTTTTTTGAAGTATAAAATCTGTCTATTTTAAATGAAGTCCCCGTTAGAGCAGCCACACCAAGTGGATTTTCATTAAGACTCTCCAAATTGTTTTTAAATCTTTTTTTATCCCTGTTAAACATTTCTAAGTACGCCATTAAGTAATGAGCAAAAGAAACTGGTTGTGCATTTTTTAGGTGTGTGAAACCAGGCATAATTGTTTCAACATTTTTTTCTGCTTTTTTTAAAATATTTTTAATTGCAACATCTATATTTTTAACAATTTCTTTATTGGCTTTTCTTAACCAAATTTTAAAATCTGTGACAACTTGATCATTTCTTGATCTTGCAGTATGAATATATCCCGCCTCTTCTCCAATTAGCTCAAAAAGTCTGTTTTCTATATTCATATGAATATCCTCAAGCTTATCATCAAAAATAAATTTTTTTTTTATAATTTCGTTCTTAATTCTGTTCAAACCCCATACTATTTTATTTTTAATTTTAAAATTTATAATTTGTTGTCTAAACAGCATCTCAACATGTACAATTGAAGCTTCAATATCTTCTCTGAATAATCTTTTATCGATTTCTATTGATCCACCAATCTTTTTAAAAAGGTTTTGTGTTTTCTTTTTAATTCTAGTATTCCAAATTGGTTGATTGTTTTTATTTTTACCCATGATATTTAATTGCTCTAAATTTTATGAAAATCATTTTTTTTAATTATCTTATAATAATATTTTACTTAATATCATCTAGCGTCTCATATTCAATAGAGCGTCCAGAAATTAAGAATCTTATAGTACATAAAGACAAGAAAAAAATTGAAAATATAGAATTTATTAAATCTGATGGCCAAAAAGTAAGTTTAAATGATTATATATCAAACCCATTAATAATAAATTTTTGGGCCACTTGGTGTGCTCCTTGTAAAAAAGAGATGCCTTCTTTGGATAAACTTAAAACTTTAAATGAATTTAAAAATATTAACATTATTCCAATTAATATCGGTGGCGAAAGCTATAAAAAATCAAAAGAATTTTTTGATGAAATCAAAATTAAAAATTTAGATATATTTACAGGATCTGGACCAGAGTTTTCACAGTTGTTTAAACTAAGAGGATTACCAACAACAATTTTAATAGACCGAAATGGTTTTGAAGTTGGGAGAATTGTTGGGTATATTGACTTTAATGATCAATCTTTACTTGATTGGCTACCAAAAATTTTATGAAATTTTCTTTAAATACAACAATAATAAAACCAGAAAATAATGAGAAAGTTAAAAGTGCAGTAATTTTACTTCATGGATATGGAGGTGATGGAAAAGATATCAGCATGCTTTCTTTAAATTGGAAAAGATTTTTAAAAAATACAGTTTTTTTATGTCCTGATGCACATGAAGTGTGCAGCATAAATCCAACTGGTTTTCAATGGTTTGATTTAAATAATGAAGATCCAGAATATACTCTTCAGGAGTCAAAAGGGGCAGAAAATGTTTTAAACAATTATATTTCAGAAGTAAGTAATTATTTTAACTTAGAATATTCACAAATTTGTGTTTCTGGTTTCAGTCAAGGATGCATGATGTCATTAAATGTTGGTCTAACATCAGAAAAAGAATTTAATTGTATTGTAGGGTTTTCTGGAAGAATTATAAATATGAAAGACCTTTCTTCAAGAATTAAAAATAAAACTAATATTTTAATGATACATGGTGAAAATGATCCAATCGTCCCTCCAAGCAATTTACTTGAAGCGGAAGATTTTTTTATCAGAAATAAAATTAAAATTGAAACTTTAATGATTAAAAACTGTGATCACCATATTCCTATGGAAGCATCAAGTGCGGCATTAAACTTTATTAAAAAAAATATAATTAATTAATAAATCCTTAATATACAATTAGTAAAGTTGATTAAAAATTTATTTAATGTATGTTTTAATTATGATTGAGCTTTCAGATCAAAGTATTTCGCTAGAAAAATGTCCAGCGTTAGTTTTAAATGCAGATTATAGACCTTTAAGTTATTATCCACTTTCATTGTGGAGTTGGCAAGATTCAATTAAATCTGTTTTCTTAGATAGAGTTTCTATTGTTAGTTATTATGACAGACAAATCAGAAGTCCTTCGTTTAGTATGAAACTTCCAAGTGTAATTGCTCTTAAATCATACATTAGACCTCAATCAAATCCTAACTTTACAAGGTTTAACGTATTTTTAAGAGATAAGTTTAGCTGTCAATATTGTGGTAGCAAAACCGAATTAACCTTTGATCACTTACTGCCAAGATCAAAAGGTGGAAAAACTAATTGGGATAATGTTGTAACAGCTTGTTCTTCCTGTAATGTTAAAAAGGGAGGAAGACTAATAAAGAACTCAGGTATGACATTAAATCAATGGCCTTTTCAACCTACCACAGAAGACCTTCATAAAAATGGGAAGAATTTTCCACCTAACTTTCTACATAAAAGTTGGATGGACTATTTGTATTGGGATGTAGAACTTGAACCGTAACTAAATTTTTTCAGAGATTTTTATAGCAATCTTAGAACCAGTTTTAATTACTTTATCCATAATTGAATAAAGACCTTTTTTTGTTGCACCCTTCTGGTAGGCTATATCTTTATGGTCTAATTCGTCTTGTCTAAATTTTATTATTTTTTCCTTTAAATCTTTTTCATCTCCCTCTATTTGGTCAATTTGGCCTTTATAATGTTCGTCTATTACCTCCTCAACAGAGGCCGTACATAACATCGCTGCTTTTTTTCCAAGTATCGTTGAACCAAATCCAAGACCTAGTCCAAGCAAATCCCATAACGGAAGTAATTTTGTTGGTTTTATATTTCTTTTTTCTATTTCATCCTCAAAAAAATTTGAGTGTTCCTCCTCATGCTTCTTCATTTCTCCAATAATTTGTTTCAAATCATCATTTTTTACAATAGTATTTAAAGCAAGTAGTTGACCCTCATAAATTTTAATTGCACCTCTTTCTCCAGCATGATCTACTCTTATAAATTCTTCTAATCTTTTTTTGTTAGTTTTTTTCATAAACCAATGTTCTAATAGAAAAAAGAACAATTAAAATTGATAAAATTGTATTAATTGCCGCTAGTGAAATTCCAAGAATTTTAAAAGTAGCATCTTTACAGTTAACAGGCATAGTTTTGTTAAGAGAATCTAGTAATTTCGATTTATTTGAAATATCTGATGATCCATTTGTACAAGCTGATAGCTCATCAAATATACTATTTTCAATTCCAAAATGATACCCAGATAGTATAGCGCTCACAGCAAATATCATAATTGTAACTATTAAAATTTGATCATTATTCGAATAATTAAACCCGACAAAGCTTACAAATATTGCAGCCAGGTAAGGTAACCTTTGATAAATACATAACTTACAGGGTTGATACTGCAATATATACTCAATGTATAAAGCTGAAATTATTGAAACTAATGATATAAAAAAAATAATTAAATAAAAATTTTTTCTATTAGGAAATAGGATCATATTTAATTAATAAAATTATTTATAAATTTATATATAAAATAAGCAAAAATAATTAGAATGACTGATAGCAAAATAGAGAATTTTAAAAGTTTTTTTTCAATAATTTTTTTCATTGCAGGTCCAAAGTTTCCAACTAAAAATGCTATTAAAAAAAAACGCGAACCTCTTGTTACGAGAGAAATGATAATAAAATACAAAATATTAAAGTTTATAAAACCACTTGTGATTGTAAGTAACTTAAAAGGCACCGGTGAAAAACCAGCAATCGCTAAAAGAGTTATCCAGGCTATAACACCGCCTTCTGAAGACACTTTATCTTTTAAAAATGAAGTATCATCTACACCATAAATCTCAAAAATTTTTAGGCCAATTTCGTTAAAGAAAACATATCCAATAAGATAGCCAAGGCAAGCTCCTAAAACTGATCCTGTAGTTGCAATTAATGCAATTCTAACCCATTCATTTTTTCGAGCTATTGTCATGGGAATTATCAAAACATCTGGTGGTATTGGGAATATAAAACTTTCAATAAAAGATATAAATCCTAAAAAAGATTTGGATCTTTTATGACCTGCTAGTTTAATAGTTTTATTGTACAGTTCTTTAAACATATTTTCTTTTAATATAATAAATGATTTAATACTATTAGTTAAAATATACAAAGTTTTGGGCGAATGGCGGAACTGGTAGACGCGTTGGACTCAAAATCCAATAGTAGCAATACTGTGAGAGTTCGATTCTCTCTTTGCCCACCAAGAATTTATGAGTACACAAAATATTAATAATTTAGTCGAACTGTTTTTTATTAATTATAAAAAACAAAAAAAAGACAATATTCTTTTAACATCCTTAAAAGATAATAGTAATTGTTTTACATGGGAAAAAACATTTCATTCAATTAAAAAACTTTCCTCAGAAATTAAAAAATATGCAAATAAAGGTGATAGATGTTTATTAATATCTGAAAATAGACCTGAGTGGTTTATAACTGATCTTTCAGTAATGCTAACTGAAGCCATTACTGTTCCAGCTTATACAACTTATGCAGAGAAAGATTATGAATATATAATTGATAATTGTATTCCAAAGTTAATATTTGTCTCTAATCAAGAACAATTTGATAAAGTAAAAGATATAATCAAAAAAAAAAGTTTTATCACAAAAATATTTTCTTTTGAGAAATTAGACATAAATCAAGATAACTATGTAAACGTTAACCAATTATTTTCTAATTTGGACTATCAAGATTCAACTGTTCCAAATGTATTGTTAAAAAGAAATGACGCAGCTTGTATTATTTACACTTCAGGAACACAAGGTAATCCAAAAGGTGTAATCTTAAGTCATGGTGGCATTTTAAATAATTGTGATGGAGCACTTGATATATTGAGACCTTTACTAACAGATCAAACTAGATTTTTAACTTGGTTACCTCTTTCTCATTCTTACGAACATACTGTTCAATTTGTTCAAATAAGTGTTGGAGCAAAAATATTTTATGCCGAAAGTATAGAAAAATTAATTAAAAATATGAATGATTGTAAACCACAATTAATGACAGCTGTGCCTAGATTTTATCAAAATTTATTTCAAAAGATTAATGTAAGTTTTAATAAAGCAACTGGTTTCAAGAAAATTTTAATAAATACAATGTTAAAACTTGGAACTAAAAAAATTAAAAAAGAAACCTTATCATTTTTAGAAAATTTAATAAACAAAGTTTTAGAGAAACTTGTAAGAAAAAAAATTAAAAGTCAATTTGGAGGTGAGCTTAAAACATTTGTTTCAGGTGGAGGAGCGCTTGATAAAGAAGTTGGTATTTTTCTAAATGCTATAGGCCTTCCTACTTTACAAGGTTATGGATTAACTGAAACCTCACCAGTTGTAAGTTGTAACCCTATTGACGATATTAGAGTAGAGACTGTAGGACCACCATTTAAAGGTAATGAGGTAAAAATAGCTCAAGATGGAGAAATTTTAGTAAAAGGTGAGAATGTAATGTTAGGTTATTGGAATAATGAAGAGGAAACTAATAAAGTATTAAAAGATGGATGGCTGCATACAGGAGATATAGGACTTTTTGAAAATGGATATTTAAAAATTACTGATAGAAAAAAGGATATTTTGATTACTCCAGGTGGAGATAATATTTCTCCAATTAAAATAGAAAATGAGTTATCAAATTCTAAATTTATTGATCAGTCAATTGTTTACGGAGACAATAAACCATATTTAGTTGCTCTACTGGTTTTATCCGAAGACAATATCAACGTAACTAAAGATCAAATACAAAAAGAAATTGAAAATATAAATAAAAATCTTTCTAAAATAGAAAATATAAAAAAATTTTTTATTATTAATGAAAAATTTTCAATTGAGAATGGAATGTTAACGCCAACTTTAAAACTTAAAAGATATAAAATTATTCAGAAATATAAAAATGAATTTGAAAAGCTTTATTAAAATATTTTAAAAAAATACTTTATTAACAGCGATTTATTTAACTTTTTTTAATCAATTAAAAAAAATAATAAAAATAATTTTTTTTAATTATTTCAAAAAAATTATATGTTTGACATAACTATTCAAAAAAAATAAAAATTAGTTATTAACGAATCATAAAGATTCGTTTAAAAAAAAAGGGAGCTAAAGATGGCTAAAAGAAAAAAGAAAGCTGCTAAAAAGAAAACTAAGAAAAAAGCTAAGAAAAAAGCTAAGAAGAAAAAAAGAAGATAGTTTAGTATTCTTTTTAATTGATAACGCTTCTCATGGCGCTTGCGTGGGAAGCGTTTTTTTTTACTCTGTTAGTTCTTGATTTACTGGCTGTTCAATTTCTGGTTTTTCCTCAATCTTTAATGCTTGTTTCTCTAAATTTCTTTTTAAAGCTTTATCAAGTTTCTTTTGTGCATCTTCCAAACTTGACCCCATCACAATTTGAAATTCAGTTAGTAGTCTATCGTAAGCTTTTTCAAATAATTGCCTTTCACTATAAGACTGATCTATCATAATATCATCGCCTTTATTAAGGTCTCTTACAACTTCAGCTAAATCATAAATCTTACCTGATGATATTTTAGCCTCATACTCTTGAGCCCTTCTACTCCACATAGATCGTTTAATTTTTGGTTTACTTTTTAATATACTTACACATTTATTTATTTGATTTATTGTTGCTAATGGTCTTAAATGAGACTGTTTATTTACTGGCACCATCCCATTTGCCTTATCTTTTTCAAATTTGAGAATATATGTTTCAACATCAATTCCACCTATATTAATTTTTTTTGTTTCAGTAATTTGTCCTACTCCATGTTTAGGATAAACAACATAATCTTTAACTTTAAATATTCTTTTTTCGGTATCTTGTTTTTTTACTTTTTTAATTTCGGGTTTTTGCTCATTATTCTTAGGTATTCTTAGCGGATCAGTTTTGACTTCAGATCTATCATTTTTTTTTTGAACTTTTATTTTTTTTTTTTTATTTAATTCCTTTGTAACTTTTTTAACTTTTGATAATTTGGATACTTTTTTTGGCTTAATAACCTTTTTTATAATTTTAGGTTTTTTTTTGATAACTTTTTTTGTTTTTTTTTTACTCAAGATTTTCTTTAAAATATTTTTCATACTTATCTTTTACATCTTTAAATTGTTCGTGATCCGCTGGGGGATCTTTTTTTTCATTAATGTTCGGCCATATGTCTGCATATTTTTTATTTACCTCTAACCATTTGTCATGGTTTTCAACTTGATCTGATATAATAGCGTCCACTGGACATTCTGGCTCACAAACGCCACAATCTATACACTCATCAGGTTTAATTACAAGCATATTTTTCCCCTCGTAAAAACAATCAACTGGGCAGACTTCAACACAATCCATTAATTTGCATTTTATACATTTATCATTTACTAAATATGTCATATTTTTTTTTGTCTAACTTTCTCCTTTATATCTCCAACGACCTTTGAATCTAAATAAAGTAAACCAGATAATCTTCTCATTAAATTAGTTTCATACATATCAGCATCTTCATCAGAATATATGATATCCCATAATGCCTCTATAATGATTTTTTTATCCTCTTCATCAATATTTTTAATTTCTTTTGTAAAATCAAGAATCTGATTTGAGTCTTTTTCTTTTTTTTCAGCTTCATGAATTATTTTATCAATATTTCCAGCTTCAGCTCCCATCTTAATAATTGCATCTTTAATTATTTTTTTTTCTTTATCTGTATAATTCTCATCAATTGATGCTGAATGAATTAATAAACAGGCTACTGCCATTGTTGATGGATGATTATTTTCTTTTTCATCTTTTTTAAAAATACTAAACATTATTTCAAGTTAAGTTGAGAAAGGACATTAAACGGATTATCATTAATTTTACTATTGGTATCTTTTTTAATTATTTTTCTTGATGGAATATATTTAAAGTAGAGATTATTATCTTTCTCATAAGTTTTGTAATTCATTTTTTTTATTAATTTCACAAAATTTTCTTTATTACAACCTAACAAATTAAGCATTTCGGGAATTAACTTGATTTCTTTAATTTTATCCTCCGATTTAGTATTAAAAATCATTAAAAATAACCTCTCCAAAATGTCAATTCTAACATACAAATTTTCAAATTTTTCAAAACCACACAAAAGCATAAGATTTTTATTTAATTTTTTCTTTTCATTTAAAAAGTTTAATCCAAAAGTCGGTGGTGAGAAATCAAAATCTTTCTCATTAAAGTTTTTCCATAAAAGAATTCGTAATGACACAGAACTTGGTTTAAACAATTTAAATAAAAAAACATGATATCTTCCAAATTTTACACCTATATTTCTCAATTTTTTTCTTTCATTTTGATCAAGTTGATTTAAATAATTTAAAACTTCATCTCTTTTAACAACTCCATTATTTTCATAAAGATGATAAGATAAGGCTCTTAATTCTGAATTATTATCTTTAACATTTTTTAAATCTATTAGACTTTTTAACTCTGTTTCAATTTTAGCATTTATCCAGTTCTGTAAATAAGAATTTAGTCTTAATTTTTCACTATTCTCGATCATTTCATCAATAATTAATTGAATTTGAGGATTTAGATAATCTGACCCTGGTATCAATTTAGCTATCTGATTATTGTTCCAATAAATTTTAAAATCGTCTTTTAGTTCAATTAAGCCAGTATCAATTATTTGAGTTATTCTTTTGATAATTTCAGGGACTACGTTTTGTCTTGCAGCCTTTTTTAATGATTTTACATCTGCATCCAATGTATCGACTTTAAGATCTAACTCTAATTTTAAACCTTTTAAACGACCAATAAACTGTTCATTTATCATTACCTCTTCTTCATTAATAATCTCTGTTTCAAACGTAATATCTTGCTTTAAACCTCTGGCTAAAACACTTGCTCTTTTATCTATAAATGTTTTTGTTAACTCTTCATGAAGTCTATCAGATAGCTTATCTTCTAGATTTTTAGTTCTTTCAATCCAGTAGTCCTGATTTTCAACCCAATTTGATTTATTTGACACGTAAGCCCAAGTTCTTACATTAGCAATTCTATTGGATAAAGAGTCAACGTTTCCATCTAATTTATCCAATAAAGATAGCTGTTCTTTCATATAGTGATTAGGAACTTTTCTATCTCTACTTGTTAAGAAACTAAAAATTTTACTTACAACTTCAAAGTGATGACCATAAGTTTTTTTTACAAAATCAGGTATTTGGCAACACTCCCATAGTATTTCTAAGACTTCACCATTATCTTGAATTTCAATATTTTTTGCTTCTTTTAAAAAATATTTCAATACTTTTTCATCTTGGCATTCATTTATTCGTCTCAGCCAGTCTTTTTCAGGTTTTTCCTCTAAAGATTTTAATAATGAAACTTTATTACTAAAATTCAATTTTGAATTTCTCCAAAAAATAGTTTGTATATCTGGAAGGTTATGAGACTCTAATGCTTCAATTTCCTCAGCTCCGATTTCTTTGCATTCGCCAGTCGTGCCAAACATACCATCATTTAAATACCTACCTGCTCTACCTGCTATCTGTCCAATTTCCGAAATATTCAAATTTCTTAATTTTTTGCCATCAAACTTTTTTAAATTTGAAAAATAAACAGAATCTAGATCCATATTTATTCCCATTCCAATTGCATCTGTTGCAACTAAATAATCAACATCACCAGATTGGTATAAACTTACCTGTGAGTTTCTTGTTTTGGGACTAAGTGAACCCATAACAATAGCTGCTCCACCTTTTTGACGTCTTATCAATTCTGCAATCGCGTATACTTCTTCAGTAGAAAAAGCAATTACAGCACTTTTTCTCTCTATTCTTGAAATCTTTTTGTGACCACCAAAAGATAATTTAGAGAGTCTTTCTCTATTTTTAAATTCGATATCATCATCAAGTTTTTGGATGATTTTTTTGATAGAGTTTGAACCCATTAACATGGTAAGCTTCTCACCTCTCATATGTAACAATCTATCTGTAAAAATATGTCCTCTCTCGTGATCATTACACATTTGTATTTCATCTATACCAACAAATTCTAAACTTTTATCCAATGGCATAGACTCAACAGTACAAAGAAAATATTTTGCATTTAATGGAATTATTTTTTCTTCACCTGTAATTAAAGCAACTTTTGATGGATCTACTTTTTTTATAATTTTGTCATAAACCTCTCTAGCTAAAAGTCTTAAAGGGAAACCAATCATACCCGAATCAAAAGAAAGCATAGTTTCAATTGCCAGGAAAGTTTTTCCAGTATTTGTAGGTCCGAGAACTGCTGTGATTTTATTTTTTGTCATTTCTAGCTTTGGTATGATTTTTTTTACCAATACTATATATTGTTACCTTTAAAGAACAAAAATAGGCTAAAACTAGTCCGAATCATTAAGGAAAAAGTTCTCATTTTTATTATTTAATGTTTTAAGGTTATCATAATTTCTTAAAATTAAATATATTTTTTTATGTCTCAAAAACTGTGGGAAGCTAATTCTCAAACAAAATCAAAATCAAATTTATTTGAATTTGAAAAGTATTTAGCAAAAAAATTTAATTACATACCTAAGAAAAATTATAAAAAATTATATAATTGGACAATTAAAAATCCAAAGCTTTTTTGGATATCAGTTTGGGAATTTTCAAATGTAAAAGGTATTAGAAATGATAAATTTTATTTTCCTAAAGAGATAATTAAAAGTAAATTTTTGTTAAAATCCAAGTTAAATTATGCAGAAAATTTGTTATCTAAAAATGATAATTCAAAAGCTCTTACTTTTATTAGTGAAAATGGATATCGAGAAGAAAAATCTTGGAAGGAATTAAATAAAAATACTTTAAAATTAATTAATTTTTTTAAACAAAACAAAATAAAAAAAAAAGATAGAATTGCAGCATATACAGCAAATCAAATTGAAACAGTTGAAGGTTTTATAGCAACTAGTGCAATAGGTGCTATATGGTCCTCTTGCTCCCCAGATTTCGGCACGCAAGGAGTTATCGAAAGATTCTCTCAAATTAAACCAAAATTATTAATCATTACTGATAGATATTATTATAATGGTAAAGAAATAAATGTCCTTGAAAGATTACCAGCTATTATTAAAAAAATTAAATCTATTCAAAGTGTTTTAATTACCAATTATCCTGGTAAAAAAAGTTTAAAACAAAAAAAAATTAAAGGTATAAAAATCTTCTATTTCAATAAATTAAAACACAATGTAAAAAGTAAAATTACATTTAAAAAATTTGATTTTGATAAAGAGCTAGCTATTTTATATTCAAGCGGAACAACTGGGAAACCAAAATGCATATGTCATAGAGCAGGTGGTGTTTTGCTCCAACATTTAAAAGAACATAAACTTCACTGTAATGTTAAGCCAGGAGACAATGTTTTTTATTTTACTACCTGTGGATGGATGATGTGGAATTGGTTAATGACTTTTTTGGCATCAAAAGCCTCTATTATTCTTTTTGATGGGTTTCCGATGCATAAAAGAAGTGATTTACTTTTTAAAATAGCTGAGAAAGAAAAAATCTCTTTGTTTGGCATAAGTGCCAAGTATATTGACCAATTAAAAAAGCTTAATGTAAATATTAAAAAAAAATTTAAACTAAAGTATCTCAAGACTATCTGCTCTACTGGATCACCCTTGTCCTCTGAGGGTTTTGATTATGTTTATAAAAATATAAAAAAAAATGTTCATTTAGCATCTATTGCAGGTGGAACAGACTTAGTATCATGCTTTGTATTGGGTAATATATATTCACCAGTTTACAGGGGACAGATTCAGAATAATGGATTAGGAATGAATACTGATGTTTTTTCTGAAAGAGGAAAATCTTTAATAAATCAAAAAGGGGAATTAGTCTGTAAATCACCTTTTCCCTCAATGCCAAAACTATTTTGGAATGATAAGAATAATGAAAAATATAAGAGCGCATACTTCAAAAAATTTAAAAATGTTTGGCATCATGGAGATTTTGCTGAAAGAAAATCTAACGGAGGTTATGTAATTTATGGAAGATCAGACGCTACACTAAATCCTGGTGGAGCAAGATTAGGCACTGCTGAGATATATTCTGTAGTTGATAAATTTAAAGAAGTTAAAGAATCAATAGTTATAGGTCAGAAATGGGATAATGATGTGAGAATTATATTATTTGTTGTTCTTAAGAAACCTAAGTCGTTAAGTGAAGATCTATCTTTAAACTTAAAAAAGGCTATACGTTTAGATGCATCCCCACGGCATGTTCCCAAAAAAATAATTGAGGTCTCGGATATACCAAGAACAAAAAATGGAAAAATAGTTGAGATTGCTGTTAGAAATACTGTTGAGGGAAATAAAATAAAAAATATTCAAGCTCTAATAAATCCAAATATTTTAAATGAATTTAAAAATTTGGATGTACTTAAGAAACCATAAATACCACTAAATTTATATAGACAATAATAATTGATTAATATTAAATAGGAACATTAATTAATAAATTGGAGAGAAAATGATTAAAAACTTATTTAAAAGTTCTTTAATGATACTACTTTTGACACTTGGTTTGTCAGGTAAATCATTTGCTCAAGAACTAAAATTTTTTACAATTGGTACAGGAGGAACAGCATATACTTATTATCCAGTTGGTGGAATGATTGCTAATGCAATTTCTAAACCGCCAGGATCAAGAGAATGTGGAAAAGGTGGAAGTTGTGGAGTTCCTAACTTAATTGCATCTGCTGTTTCATCAAGAGGATCAGTAGACAATGTAAATGCTATTATTTCAGGTTTAAGAAATTCAGGATTTGCACAGTCTGACGTTGCTTATTGGGCTTATACTGGTACTGGAACTATGGAAGGAAAAGAACCAGCAAAAGATTTAAGAACTATCGCAGCACTTTTTCAAGAACACATTCATTTAGTTGCGCTTAAAAAAAGCAACATTAATTCTGTTAAAGATTTAAAGGGTAAAAGAGTTTCACTCGATGAGCCTGGATCTGGTACGTATGTTGATGCTAAATTAATTTTAGAATCTAATGGTTTAAGTACTAGTGACGTAAAAGCTGAAGCTTTAAAAGGTAAAGCAGCTACCGATGCATTAAGAAATGGTAAAGTTGACGCAATTTTTGTTGTAGCGGGTTTCCCTACAGGAGCCATTGTTGAGTTAGCATCTGCAGTTGATGTAAAATTAGTTCCTATAGATGGTGCAGGAGCTAAAGCATTAACTTCAAAATATGGTTTTTTCTCACAAAGTCCAATTCCCTCAGGAACTTACGAAGGTGTTGATGAAGTAAATACTGTAGCAGTAGGTGCTCAATGGTTTACTTCTGCAAAAGAAGATAATGAGCTAATCTATCAAATCACTAAAGCTTTGTGGAATAAAGAGTCTAGAAAGTTGATGGATGTTGGTCATGCTAAAGGTAAAACAATAACACCTGAATCTGCTCTTTCTGGAGTGGGTGTTCCGTTACATCCTGGTGCAGAAAAGTTCTATAAAGAAGCAGGACTTATAAATTAATTTTATAAGTATACTATATATCATGCCCTAGATCTAATGATCTAGGGCATTATTATGTCTCAATTTAATATTTCCCCTGAAGAAGTTTCAAAACTTGAAGAAAAGTTTGAAATAAAAAGCAACGAAAGAAAACTAAAAAATTTTCTTAAATCATTGACGTTTGTTGCATTAGTTGCAATGTCAATTTACCATTTTTATGCTTCAGGATTTGGAACAATTAGAGATATTCTTCATAGAGGTATTCATATTTCTTTTGTAGTTGGTCTAGTATTCCTATTTTATAATTGGAAAAGTTTTTCTGATGACAAATCAAAAAGAAAAGTACCAATAATAGATATTATTTTTTCAATTTTAGTTGTCATAACCGCACTTTATTTGCCCTTGTTACCTCCTGAAATATTAGCTAGCAGAGTAGGAAATCCATCAAGTACAGAAGTTATCATGGGATCAATTCTTATAATTTTAACCCTTGAGGCAGCAAGAAGATCTATTGGATATACATTACCGTTAATATGTGTGATATTTATGATTTTTGCACTTTATGGTCCTATTTTTCCTGGAGCTTTAAAACATGGAGGAAGTAGCTGGGCTGGTTTTGTAAATCATATTTATATAACCAATCAAGGTATTTACGGTATCGCTGTTGGGGTTATGGCTCAATATGTTTTTTTATTTATTTTATTTGGCGTACTTGCAACACGTATAGGACTAGGACAATTATTTATTGATTTAGCAATGGTTATAGCTGGAAGATATTCTGGCGGTCCAGCAAAAGTTGCTATATTTTCTTCGGCATTTTTAGGAACTATATCTGGGTCTTCAATTGCAAATACAGTAACAACTGGATCTTTAACAATACCTGCAATGAAAAAAGTTGGATATCCCTCACATTTTTCTGGAGCTGTAGAAGCTACAGCATCTACTGGTGGACAAATAACCCCGCCTATTCTAGGAGCTGCTGCTTTTATAATGGTAGAATATTTAGAATTACCTTTAAGAGATATTTTAGCAGCTGCGTTAATTCCAGCATTACTTCACTATTTTGGAATATTTGTAATGGTTCATTTAGAAGCAAAAAAATTAGGACTAAGAGGTTTAAATGAAAATGAAGTTCCTAAATTTTTTCAAATTATACAAGACAATTGGCTTGCAATAGTTCCATTGTTTATTTTAGTATATTTAATTTTAATCGGGCGAACTCCAGATTACGCGGCAGTAAATGGAATAATTGCATGCGTCGTTATTGGATTTATTAGAAAAAAAAATAGACTTACTTTTAACGACTTATTTGAATGTCTTGCAAGAGGAGCAAAGAATACATTGGCTGTTGGAGCCGCTGCAACATCAATAGGGATTATAGTTGGTGTAGTTACACTAACAGGTGTTGGTTTTAGATTAGGTTATGTAGTAATCCAGACGGCTGGTGATATTGGAGGTTTCTTCTTAAACTTTTTACCTTTTAATTATTTTTCTTTAGCCGATCTAACATTATTTTTCTCATTAATATTAATCGCGATATCATGTATATTTATGGGTACAGGAGTACCAACTACTGCAACATACATAATATTAGTTGCTGTTGCTGCGCCCGCTCTCACTCAATTACAAATTGAGCCCATTGTTTCTCACTTTTTTGTATTTTATTATGGTGTCTTAGCTGACATAACACCGCCAGTTGCTCTTGCAGCATATGCTGCTGCTGGAATTGCAGGATCAAATCCATTTACCACGGGTAATACAGCATTCAGATTAGGAATTGCAAAAGCACTTGTGCCTTTTGTATTTGTTTATTCACCATCTCTACTACTGGTTGCCCAAGGATTTAATTTTTATGATTTTTTTGTAACTTTAATATCTGCAATGATTGGAATTGGTTTGATTGGTATTGGATTTACAGGCTATCTATTTAAAAAAGTTTCTACATTTCAAAGATGGTATTTAGGAATTTTTTCATTACTATTTATTGCGCCTGGTTTAAGTTCATCAATTATTGGTTTAGTTTTAGTGTTGCCAATATTTATTCTTCAATTAAAAAAATAAAACTTATCCACCTAGTCCAGCATTTGGAAGAGGTCTTTTTAAAATTTTCCAAATCCCAACCGCACTTGCAATTAATTTATTTTTACACTTGAGTTTGCAATTTATAAATACCATTGACTTTGTAACTTTTTGAATTTCTACTGTTCCCAATAACTCATCTCCAATGTTCGAGGGAGCTATAAATTTTATATCCAATGAAATAGTTACACATGGTTTATTGCCACTTGATCTATGACATGCAGTACCTGCACCAGCATCGATTATGGTACAAATATAACCACCATGGGTTATCCCAGCTTTATTTAAATGTGTTTTTTTAATCTTAGTTTTAAACTCAAATTTTTTCTTGTTAATAGATTTAAATAATAAACCACCATTATGCTTCATGTAGCTTGGTTTATTGCTTAATTGTTCAAATTTTTTTTTCATTAAAGGATTATTGTCATAATTAGTATAAATAATAAAACTAAACAAAAGAAATAAATTACAGATTTTTCAAGTGATATTTTCATTTATCCTTTCATTTTGGTGCGCCTGCTAGGAGTTGAACCCAGAACCTCCTGGTCCGTAGCCAAGCGCTCTATCCAATTGAGCTACAGGCGCAATTTGTACAGTTTTTATACATAATTAATAATGTAAATTATTTTTTTAGCAAATATTGATATATATATATTACAAAAATGAATCTAGACTTATTAGTTCCTGATATAGGAGACTTTGAAAACGTTGAAATAATTGAAGTACTTGTAAAAAAAGGGGACAAAATCAATAAAAATGACCCTGTTGTAACTTTAGAAAGTGATAAATCAAGTGTTGAAGTACCATCCAATTATGAAGGCACAATTGAAAATATAAATGTAAAAATTGGTGATAAAGTTTCTAAAGGTGATTTAATATTAACTCTATCTTCAGAAAATAAAGATGAACATGAG
>CABZDY010000014.1 GCA_902524635.1 uncultured Pelagibacteraceae bacterium | reverse complement strand
ACATCCATAGGATGAGCTTTTTTTGGAAATTTTTTGATATCATCTAATAATGTTTTAGATAATTTTCTCTCTTTTCTCTCATCTTTTTCAAATATTTTAAGTTGTTTTTTGGTTGGTAGTTCACCATTTAAAATTAAATAAGCCACTTCTTCAAATTTACATTTGGCGCATAGGTCTTGAGCAGCATAACCTCTATAAGTTAATGAGTTGATTTCAGGCATAACTTTGGAAACTTCTGTTTCATCAACGACAATACCTAGCAACCCTTTTTTGATTTCATCACTCATTATTCGTGTCCGTCTGTTTTAAAGTTATAAATTTTTTCGTCCAAAGAATTGTATTTTTCGTATTCTACAAGATCATATAACCTTTTACGCGTCTGCATTTTATCAATAATATTGTTTTGATGTCCATCAGAAAAAATAGCACGCAAACCATCCTCGACATTTTTCATTGCTAATCTTTGTGTAGAAACAGGATATATAACGATATTATATCCAAGGTCCTGTAATTGAGTGTAATTAAGTAATTTTGATTTACCAAATTCAGTCATGTTAGCTAAAAGATAGCAGTCTAGTGATTTTCTAACTAATTCAAATTCACTTTCATCTTTTAAAGCCTCGGGAAAAATTATTTCAGCGCCAGCATCCACATATGCCTTACATCTATCAATCATGCTATCTATTCCCTCTACACTTTTTGCATCTGATCTAGCTATAATTTTAAAATTTTTGTCTTTTTTAGCACTCACACATTCTTTTATTTTTGAGACCATTTTATCTTTAGATATAAGTTCTTTATTATCTAGATGACCACATCTTTTCTGCTCAATTTGATCCTCTAAATGAACAGCCGCAACACCAAACTCTTCAAATGTCTCAATAGTCTCCTTGCATGATTTAAATCCAGTATCAATATCAACAATTGTTGGAAGGTTAGTAACTCTTGAGATGAGATAAGATCTAGTACTTACATCTTGAAGTGTTGTTAGGCCAATATCAGGAAATCCTAAATCATTAGCCATTACACCACCAGAAACATAAACTGCATCGTAACCAATTTCCTCTATTAATTTAGCTGTTAATGGATTGTAAGCACCAGGCACTCTAAGAATTTTATTAGACTTAAGCTTAGTATCTAAATCTATTCTTTTTTGTGTTAAATCTTTTTCAACAAAATGCATTTAAAAAATTCCCTTTTTATTATTATTTTTTAAATATTTTTTACTCGTTTCAATATTTAATTTATCAAGATTACCTTTTTTTAATTTTTTTAAATTTTGAACAGATTTCAAAAACTTATCGCTTTCATTTTTGGATATAATATTTTCTGTTAGAGTTAAAAATTTTTTAATATAGTCTTTTCTTTTAAAAGGTCTTGCACCATATGGATGTGCATCAGCTCTCTCTAATTCTTCAGATATCTTTTTACCATTATTTAAGGTTACAACAATTTTTGCACCAAATGATTTCTTTTTTGGATCAGGATGATGATATTTTTTTGTCCATTTTTTATTTTCATGTGTAGTTATTGATTTCCATATTTTAATAGTACTTTTTCTATTCGCCCTCGCTTTTGTATAAGATTTTACATGATGCCAATCCGCATCCTCTAAAGCTACAGCAAAAATATACATTATTGAGTGATCTAAAGTTTCTCTCGATGCATTTGGATCCATTTTTTGTGGATCATTTGCACCCGTTCCAATTACAAAATGTGTATGATGACTAGTATAGATATCAATTTTTTTTATGCTTTTTAAATTTTGAATTCTTTTATTTAATTTTTTACCAATATCAATTAGTGCTTGAGCTTGGTACTCTGCAGAATATTCTTTTGTATATGTCTCAAGAATAGCTTTTTTAGGTTCATTCTTTTTAGGTAATGGTACGGTGTACTTTGCATTTTTTCCATCAAGTATTCTAGAGATAACGCTGTCTTCTCCCTCATAGATAGGACTGGGAGCGCCTTCTCCTCTCATGGCTCTGTCAACAGCTTCTATAGCTAATTTACCTGCATGTGCTGGCGCATATGCCTTCCAACTTGAAATTGCACCTTTTCTAGATTGACGAGTTGAAACAGTTACATGAAAAGCTTGCTGAATAGCTTGATAAATAATTTCAGTATTTAATTTTAACATAGAACCAATTCCAGCAGCAACACTTGGTCCTAAATGTGCAATATGATCTATTTTATGTTTATGAAGACAAATTCCTTTTACTAAATTAACTTGAACTTCATAAGCAGTAATAATTCCTCTTAAAAGATCTAGTCCACTTTTTTTAAGCTTTTGACCAACCGCTAAAATTGGAGGAATATTATCACCTGGGTGACTATAGTCTGCAGCTAAAAAAGTATCATGAAAGTCTAATTCTCTAACAGCAGTTCCATTTGCCCATGCTGCCCACTCAGCATCAAATTTTATTTTTGAATTAATTCCAAATATAGTTGATCCACCATTTCTCAAATGAGCTTTGGCCATTTCACGTGCTGAAATAACTGGTTTTCTATTTAATGAGGCAATAGCAACAGATGCATTATCAATAATTCTATTAATTGACATCTCAATCGCGTCATTATTTAACTTAACATTATCAGATGCTATCTCTGCAATTTTCCAGGCTAATTGCTTTTTCTTTGGTAGAGTAATTTTTGATGGGTAAACTTTTATTTTATGTAATATCAAAATGTTTCCTTTTTTTAATTAATATACGGCAACACTAATTTTTCCAAATTAATAAAATCTTTAATAAGATGATTGTGATAAATTTCATCAGGATTTTTATCAGTATAACCACCTTCAACTAAAATAAATGGCATACTTACAGCTTTTGCAGACTCAGCATCTGTTTCACTATCACCAATCATAATCGTTTTTTTTACATCTCCTTGTAAAATTTCTACAACATTTGTTAAATGTCTTGGATCAGGTTTGCAATATTCAAATGTATTATATCCAGCAACATATTCAAAATAATCATAAATCTTTATTTGTTTAAGGAGATCAACTGCCAAATGCTCTGTTTTGTTTGTACATACTGCCATTGATATGTTTTTGCTTTTACACCAAACTAAAAATTTACTTACTCCTTTTATTAGTTTGCTTTCATTTGCAATGTTTTTACCATAATAATCTATGAATTCTTTTACCATTAGTGATTTAATTTCTTCATCACTAATTTTTTTTAATTCATTCTTCGCTTGATTCCACATAGATCTTCCAATCATTGATGCAGCACCTTTTCCAACTAAATTTCTTATTTCATTTGTTGATCTTGTTTCGTAGCCAAATTTTTTCATTACATGATTATGAGCATTCATTAAATCAGGTGCAGTATCAATTAGAGTTCCATCTAGATCAAAAAGAATAGTGAGTTTTTGTGTCATTTAAAAGTATTATTAAGAAATATATTGTGAATTAATTAAACTAATACTCAATTATATAAAAATATCAAATGAAACAAAAAAAAATAATAAATAATCAACTAAAGTTAAGGAACAAATTTCTAAAAAAAGGTGTCAAAATGATTGCACCAGATACAGTTTTTTTTTCTGAGAATACAAAAATTGGAAAAAATGTAACCATAGAACCCTACGTGGTAATTGCTGACAATGTATCAGTAGGGAATAATGTAAGAATTTTATCCTTCTCCCATTTAGAAGGTGTAAAAATTGAGAATAATGTAAATGTTGGACCATATGCTAGATTAAGACCTGGAACAGTGCTTAAGTCAGGAACAAAAGTTGGAAATTTTGTAGAGTTAAAAAAAAGTATTATTGGAAAAGACTCAAAAGTAAATCATCTATCATATGTGGGAGACACTAAAATTGGAAAAAAAGTTAATATTGGAGCTGGAACAATTACATGTAATTATGATGGTATTAAAAAAAGTAAAACAATTATTGACGATGGTGCTTTTGTTGGTTCAAATTCATCACTAGTTGCCCCAATTAAGGTCGAAAAAAAAAGCATAATTGGTGCAGGATCAGTTATAACTAAAAAAGTTTTAAAAAACTCATTGGCTCTTACAAGATCTAAACAAATAGAAATAAAAAATTATAAAAGAAAAAAATAGATGTGTGGAATTATAGGAATAATAAGCTCAAAAGAAGTTTCTAGTAGAATTGTGAACTCATTAAAGAAACTTGAATATAGAGGATACGATTCTGCGGGCATAGCTACACTTGTAAATGGAAATATAAATGAAGTTAAATGCGAAGGTAGAGTTGATATGTTAGAAAAAGACATATCTAAATTTAATCTTAAAGGAGATATTGGTATTGGCCATGTCAGATGGGCAACACATGGTAAACCTAGCAAAATTAATGCACATCCTCACTCATCAGATAAAGTGTCAGTGGTTCATAACGGAATTATTGAAAATTCAACAATTCTTAAAAAAATTCTAGAAAAAAAGGGTTATGTGTTTAAATCACAAACAGATACTGAAGTAATTGCACATTTAGTAACAGACTATCTAAAAAAAAACTCACTCAAAAACACAATAATTAAAGTCCTAAAAAAACTTCATGGAAGTTTTGCTCTAGGTGTTATTTTTAAAGATCAAAATGATTTAATGGTTGGCGCAAAAAGAGGTTCTCCACTTGCAGTTGGTTATGGTCCAAATGAAAATTATATTGGTTCAGATTCTTATGCTTTAAAATCAATGACAAATAAAATTTCTTATTTAGAGGATGGAGAGTTTTGTATTGTAAAAAAGGATCAGATTGAATTTTTTGATACTGACGGATCTCATATAAATAAAAAAGTAATGAATCTATCTAAAATTGAAATTGATTATAATAAAGGTGATTATAAATATTTTATGGAAAAAGAAATTGATGAACAACCATCAACTATTAGTGATTGTATAAATGAGTATATTGATAAGTATAATAGCCAAGTAAATATTTTTAACTTTCCTTGGAAAATAAGTTCTATAAAATCTGTAATGCTAATTGGTTGTGGCACAGCATTTCACTCATGTTTAATTGCGAAGTATTGGATGGAAAAAAGTACTAACTTAGACATAAGTGTTGATATAGCTTCAGAATTTAGGTACCGAAAAGTTAGATTAAAAAAAGATTGCCTTTATATTTTCGTTTCTCAGTCAGGTGAAACAGCTGATACCTATGCAGCTTTAGATTTATGCAAAAAAAATAAAATGAAAACTTGTGCTGTTGTGAATGTCGTAGAGAGCTCAATAGCAAGAGATGCTGATTTAGTTTTACCTATTCATTGTGGTCAAGAAATAGGAGTAGCATCCACAAAAGCATTTATGGGTCAAATGTTAGTTTTATATATTCTATCTTTAAAGGTTTCTTTTGATCAAAAGTCTATTACAAAAGAAGAATATAAATATAAGCTTAAAAATTTACAAAGCTTATCTAATTCTGCAAAAAAAACTCTAAAAGTAGACCAAAAGATTTTAAATATTGCTAAAGTTTTTGCAGAAGCTAAAGGATCAATGTTTTTAGGCAGAGGTTATTCGTTTCCCATAGCCTTAGAGGGAGCATTAAAACTTAAAGAACTGGCTTATATTCATGCTGAAGGATATCCAGCTGGAGAAATGAAACATGGACCTTTAGCATTAATCGAAGAAGGTATGCCCGTTGTTGTCCTAGCCCCAAGAGATGAGCATTATAAAAAAACAATCTCCAATATGCAGGAGGTAATTTCAAGAGGTGCTAAAGTTTTATTGATTACAAATAAAAGTAAAGATGAAATAATATCTGAGAATATTTGGGAAAAAATTGAAGTAGATAAACTTGATCAAGACTTAATGCCTTTTTTGATCACAATACCTTTGCAAAAACTAGCTTTTTACTCAGCATTAAAAAAAGGGTATGACATTGATAAACCAAGAAATTTAGCAAAATCTGTTACTGTTGAATAATATTAAAACTCTGCTAGAACACTCGTAGGTTGAATATGAAAAAATGGAAAGCAAACAGTTGGAGAAATTATCCTGTTAAACACATTCCTAAGTATAAAGACGAGGATGAGTTAAATGTTGTTTTAAGTAAGTTAAAAAATTTTCCACCCCTAGTATTTGCTGGTGAAACAAGACATCTCAAAGAACAACTTGCTAACGTAGTTGATGGTAAAGCTTTTTTATTACAAGGTGGAGATTGTGCTGAAAGTTTTGCAGAATTTAATCCAGATAATATAAGGGACTACTTTAAACTAATGCTTCAAATGTCATTAGTGCTAACTTACTCAGCGTCTCTACCTGTTGTTAAACTTGGAAGAATTGCCGGTCAGTTTTCAAAACCCAGAAGTGCTCCTACAGAAAAACAAGGAGATATAGAACTTCCAAGTTATTTGGGAGATAATATTAATGGTATGGAATTTACAGAAGCTGCCAGAGTTCCAGATCCAAAGAGATTATTTAGAGCATACTCTCAATCTGCCTCTACAATAAATTTAATAAGAGCTTTTTCAAATGGAGGTTTTGCTGATTTAAAAAAGGTTCATTTATGGAACTTAGGATATATTAAATCTGCAGCGCAAGCTAAAAAGTTCAAAGACTTAGAAGATAAAATTGCTGATGCTTTAGCTTTTATGGAAGCTTGTGGTATAACGTCAGACTTTAATAGAAGACTTTATACAGTAAATTTTTGGACATCCCATGAAGCTCTGCATTTACCATTTGAGGAAACTATGACTAGGGTAGACTCTACAACAGGTGAGTATCACGATACATCTGCTCATTTCGTATGGATAGGCGATAGAACAAGACAAATCGATGGTGGTCATGTAGAATTTTGTAGGGGAATAGAAAATCCAATTGGAATTAAATGTGGTCCAACTTCTAAACCTGAAGAGATAGCTAAAATTTGCGAGCTAATTAATCCTAAAAATGAAAAAGGTAAGATTACATTAATTTCTAGATTTGGTCATGATCAAGTTGAAAAATATTTACCAAAACTTATCAGAGGAATTAAAAAAGAGGGACTAAATGTTATTTGGTCATGCGATCCCATGCATGGAAATACAATTAAATCAACTACTGGATTTAAAACTAGACCTTTTAACAATGTTTTAAACGAAGTTAAAAATGTATTTGGTGTTCATCAAAGTGAAGGTTCTTACGCCGGTGGTCTTCATATTGAAATGACTGGTCAAAATGTGACAGAATGTACTGGTGGAGCGCAAAAAATATCAGACACAGATTTATCAAGCAGATATCACACACAATGTGATCCAAGACTTAATGCCAATCAAGCCCTAGAGTTAGCTTTTTTAATATCAGACGAGATTAAAAAGAATACCTTGTATGCTAAAAACGGTATTAGAGCGGCATCTTAATCATTTAATTTTTTAAATTAATTATTATATTTCAAATATGGAACCAAACCAAAAAGTTACATTTATCAAAAATTGGATATTGAATTATGTTAACTCAATGCCAAAAAAAGCCCAGTCTCTAGTAATTGGAATTTCAGGAGGAATTGACTCCTCAGTTTCAAGCACTTTAAGTGCAATGACAGGGCTTAAAACTATTGTCTTGTCCATGCCAATAAAGCAAAAAAATTCACAACATGATTTAAGTTTAAAACATCAGGAATGGTTAAAACAAAATTTTAAAAATGTTGAAGGTATTACTGTTGAGCTGGATAGTCTTTTTTCAACATTTGAAAATACTTTAAAAGATTTTAATAGTTTGCATGGAATGGCAAACTCTAGAGCTAGATTAAGAATGACAACATTGTATCAAGTTGCAGCTGCCAATAACGGAATAGTAGTAGGTACAGGAAACAAAGTTGAGGATTTTGGAGTAGGTTTTTACACTAAGTATGGAGATGGTGGAGTTGATATATCTCCAATAGCTGATTGCAATAAAACAGAAGTTTGGCAATTAGGAAAAGAATTAAAAATATTACAAGAAATTATAGATGCACCTCCAACAGATGGTCTATGGGACGACGGTAGAACTGATGAAGGTCAGCTAGGTTTAAGTTATAAAGAACTTGAAGAAGCAATGGAAAATGAAAATTCAAAAAATAGAGATAAATACATCCAAATAAGAAACGCAAATTTGCATAAAATGGATCCAATTCCAGTTTGCAAGATTCCTAGCTAATCAAATAGATTCACAAATCTATAATTACAGTATATTCCTTGAATAATGAATAAAGATATTTTTTTAACAAATAGCTATGGTGGAAAAAAAGAAAAATTCCAACCAATTGATAAAAATAATATTAAAATGTATGTTTGTGGCCCAACAGTTTATGATGATCCCCACATAGGTAACGCAAGGCCATTAGTTGTATTTGATTTACTTTTTAAAGTTCTAAAGTGTAAATTTGGAAATGGTAAAGTTACATACGTAAGAAATATTACAGATATTGATGATAAAATAATTCAATCAGCAAAAGAGAAAAAAATCTCAATTAAAGATCTAACAATTAAAATTAATAATAATTTTCAAGAAGATTGTAATTATCTTAATTGTGAAAAACCTAGCTTTCAGCCTAAGGCTACAGAAAATATTAAAGAGATGATAGAGATGATCAGTATTTTAATCAAAAAAGGTTTCGCATATGAAAGTGAGAAACATATCTATTTTGAAGTTAATAAATTTAAAGATTATGGAAAATTATCTAATAAAAAAATAGATGATCTCATATCTGGATCTAGGGTTGAGGTATCAAGTAATAAGAGGAATGCTGAAGATTTTGTATTATGGAAACCTTCAAATGAAGATGAGCCAAGTTGGACATCACCCTGGGGAAAGGGCAGACCAGGTTGGCATTTAGAATGTTCAGCAATGTCAAAAAAATATCTTGGTGATAAATTTGATATTCATGGAGGTGGTAGAGATTTATTATTTCCACACCACGAAAATGAAATTGCACAATCATGTTGTTCTAATGGAACAGAAGTTTTCTCAAATTATTGGGTTCATAATGGATTTATTACTCAATCAAACGAAAAAATATCTAAATCAAAAGGTAATATTTTAAAAATAAGTAGTTTTAAAGATAATGTTAACGGTCAAGCTTTAAGATTGGCTCTAATCAGTACACATTATAGACAGCCATTAGATTGGAATGATAAACTTTTAAAAGAAAGTCAGAAAACAATTGATAAATGGTACAATAGCTACGTTGAATTAGATAAACCTAAATTAGTCTCTGATGATGATCTTTATCCTTTGTATGATGATTTAAATACACCAAAGTATATAGCTAATCTTCACAAACTATACGAAAAATCACAATCAGGAAATTTAGAAGATAAAAAAGAATTTGTGTCTGCGTGTAATTTTGTAGGACTGCTAAATGAAACAAAAGAAGAATGGAATAATTTTAAAAAAAATAAATCTATTTTAAGTAGTGAGTTAATTGAAATTAAAATTAAAGAACGAAATAAGGCTAGAGACAACAAAAATTACGAATTAGCTGACAAAATCCGTAATGAACTTTTGGAAAAAGGAGTTCAAATAGAAGATAAAGATGGTAAAACCTCGTGGAAATTTAAATAATGTCAGACAAAATATACATTTTTGATACTACTTTACGTGACGGTGCACAGACTCAAGGAGTTGATTTTTCATTAGACGATAAAGAAAAAATCTCAGTAGCATTAGATAATCTAGGAGTAGACTATATTGAAGGTGGTTGGCCAGGAGCAAATCCAACAGATACCGAATTTTTTAATAAAAAACATAATTTTAACAATTCCATATTGACAGCTTTTGGGATGACTAAAAAGTCTGATCATAGCGCTGAAAATGATCCAATGATTTCATCATTAATAAATTCTAAGGCAAATTCAATTTGCTTGTTTGGAAAATCATGGGATTTTCATGTTGATGTTGCTTTGGGTATATCTAAAGAACAAAATTTAAAAAATATTAGCGAAAGCGCAAAACACATTATTAATTCTGGAAAAGAATTTATGTTTGATGCTGAACATTTTTTTGATGGTTATAAATCTAACAAAGAATATGCGTTAAGTTGTATTAAATCTGCATTTGACCAAGGAGCGAGGTGGATTGTTCTTTGTGATACTAATGGTGGAACATTGCCTCATGAAATATCTAAAATAATTGCAGATGTGTCAAAACATATACCAGGCAAAAATTTAGGTATTCACGCACACAACGATACAGAAAATGCAGTTGCTAATTCATTAGTTGCAATTCAAGCTGGTGTTAGACAAGTGCAGGGAACCATTAATGGTTTAGGAGAAAGATGTGGAAATGCTAATTTAATGTCACTAATTCCATCTTTATATTTAAAACACGAATTTTCCAATAATTATGAAATAAATATAAGTGAAGAGAATATTAAACATCTTACACAATGCTCAAGATTATTAGATGAAATTTTAAATAGAAAACCAAATAAACATTTACCTTATGTTGGTGCTGCAGCGTTTTCGCATAAAGGCGGGATGCATGTTTCGGCTGTACAAAAAGACCCAAAAACTTATGAGCACATTGATCCCAAAGAAGTTGGAAATATAAGAAATATTGTTGTTTCCGATCAAGCAGGGCAATCAAATATTTTATCTAGACTAGAAACTATAGGGATAGACATAAAGAAAAATGATCCAAAAATTAAACAACTCTTAGAAGAAGTTAAAGGAAGAGAATTTATTGGTTATAGTTATGATGGTGCAGACGCTTCGTTTGAGCTATTGGCTAGAAGAATAGTAGGAGAAATTCCAAGGTATTTAATCATTAAAGCTTATGATGTATCCGTAAAAAAAAATTCATCTGGAGAAATTGTTTCATCAGCTAAAGCTGAATTAGAAGTCGATGGGGAAACAATTGTTTGTGAAGGAGAGGGTAATGGCCCAGTCAATGCTCTTGATAATGCAATCAGAAACAACATAAAAAAGATTTCTAAATATTCTGATTATCTTAAAGATTTAAGATTAGTTGATTATAAAGTAAGAATATTAAATACAGGAACAGAAGCTGTAACTAGAGTTTCAATTGAAAGTACAGACTCTCAAGGAAAGAATTGGTTTACAATAGGTGTATCACCAAATATTATTGATGCTTCATTTAAAGCATTAATAGATAGCCTTGATTATAAGTTATTCAAAGATAATGCACCAGCAAGTGCTTAATGAATTTTAATAATATTTCATTTATTCTTCACAAGCCTCAGCTATCTGAAAACATCGGGTTATGTGCTAGAGCTATAAAAAATTTTGGTTTCAAGAATTTATCAGTAATAGATCCAAAGCCAATATTTCCTAATGATAAAATCATAGCTACTGCTGTTGGCGCTAAAGATATAATTGAAAAAACTAAAATTTATTTAAATTTAGAAAAATCATTGGCCAAAACTGATATTTTAATTGCAACTTCAGCAAGATTTAGAAATAAAAATATTAAACATATTTCATTAAAAGACTTAAAAAAAATAAACTTTACAAAGAGAGTTAGTTTTTTGTTTGGTTCAGAAGCTTCTGGATTAACAAATGATGAAGTAAGTTATGCTGATTATACATTACAAATTCCAAGTAATAGTAAATTTAGATCGCTAAATTTATCTCATAGCTTAGTAATTGTAGCTCAAACAGTTTCCCAATTAATATCTTTAAGTAAAATAGATTTTCAAAAGTCAAAAAAAATACAAACAGCCACTAAGAAAGAAATATCTAGTATGCTTAATTTCTGTCTATCCACATTAGAAAAACAAAATTTTTTTAAACAAAAGGCTAAAAAACCTTTAATGATTGAAAATTTACGGAGTATTTTTTATAAAATGGAACTCTCGAAAAAAGAAATACGCATTTTATCAAGTGTATTTGCTGGTCTAACCAAAAACCTTGATTGACAAAAATAATTTGATGTCTATAAACCCTTTTACCACAATATGACAAAACGATTAAACTCAAAACATAAAGTAGATAGAAGGCTTAAAGTTAATCTATGGGGTAGACCTAAAAGTCCTTTTAATACTAGAGCATATCCTCCAGGTCAACACGGACAAACAAAGTCATCTAAACCATCAGATTACGGTATTCAACTTCAAGCTAAGCAAAAACTTAAATGTTACTACGGTAACATGAATGAAAGACAATTTCGAAACATGTATAAGAGAGCCATTATGAAAAAGGGTGATACAGCAGAAAATTTAATTGGTTTACTTGAGAGAAGGTTAGATGCAGTAATTTATAGGTCAAAATTATCAAATACTATTTTTTCATCTAGACAATTAATAAACCATGGACACGTTAGAGTTAATGGTAAAAAAGTTAATATCTCTAGCTATCAAGTAAAAGAAGAAGATAGTATTGAAATAAGAGACAAGTCTAAACAGTTAGCTTTGATAGATATTGCTCTTGCTAATAAAGAAAGAGAAGTTCCTGAGTATTTACAACTAGATGAAAAAAATAAAAAAGTTAAATTTGTAAGAATTCCAAAATTTGAAGAAGTTCCTTACCCTGTCGTGATGGAACCTAACCTTGTAATTGAGTATTATTCAAGATAATTAATCTATAAGACTAAAAATATCCTTAGCTTTTCTTTTTAAATTCTATTCCGTTATCTTCCAGTAGTTTTGCTAGTTCTCCACTTTCGTACATTTCTTTAACAATATCACATCCACCAATGAATTCATTTTTTACATACAGCTGTGGGATTGTAGGCCAATCACTATAAACTTTAATTCCTTCTCTAAGATTTTGATCAGCTAAAACGTTTACACCTTTAAAATTCACCTCAAGCATTTTTAAAATATTTGTAACAGCCATTGAAAATCCACACTGAGGGGCGTCTGGTGTTCCTTTCATGAACAAGCAAACTTCGTTACTTTTAATTTCATTATTAATTAATTCATTTGTTTGATTATCCATTTAATTCTCCTTAGTTTTAACTGCTAGTGCATGTAATTCGTTGCCCATTTTTCCTTTGAGTGAATTATATACCATTTTGTGTTGTTGAATTTTACTCTTTCCTGCAAATTGCGACGAAATTACTGTAGCCGAATAATGATTACCATCTCCTGCAAGATCTTGAATCTCTATTTTCGCATCGGGTAATGCCTCTTTTATTAAGCTCTCAATTTCTTTTAAATTCATTGCCATTAGTTGACCATATATTCCTTTAACCATTTTTTATAGCCTTCTTTTATATGATCAATTGATATTTTTAGATCATTTTCTAATATAATCTTATCACCTTCCACTAAACCTAATTTATCAAAATGAATTGAGTCCTTTTTAAGCATATTTTCAACATTTTCTAAATTTTCTGGTTTAATTTCAATTATATATCTTCCTTGATCTTCACCAAAAAAATACTCAAATTTATTAACTAAGCCCTTTAAAGAAAATAATTTTACACCTTTGCTACCCTTTATGCACATTTTAGATAAAGCGGTTAAAATCCCTCCTAAAGACACGTCATGACAGGTTTCTATTAAATTTTTATTTTTCAAATTCAAAATACTGTTTCCATTTTGTTTTTCGTTGAATAAATTAACTTCTGGTGGAGGACCATTAAATTCAGATAATATATTTCTTGCAAATATTGATTGATCCAAATGGCCTTCAGTTTTACCAATTACGAAAAGATAATTACCTTCATTTTTTAATTCCATTGTCATCATTTTTTTATAATCAGACAATAATCCTATGCCTCCAATAGAAGGAGTAGGCTTTATTCCTTTATCTTTTGTTTCATTATAAAAAGAGACGTTTCCTGAAACTACTGGGTAATTTAAAAATTTAGATGCCTCTGTAATCCCTTCAACACATTCAACAAATTCACCCATGTTTTTCTCTTTTTCTGGATTACCAAAATTCAGGCAATTTGTAATTGCTATTGGTTTTGCACCTACAGAGATCATATTTCTCCAACTTTCACAAACCACTTGTTTGCCACCCGTTAATGGATGTGCATGACAATAATTTGCCGATGAGTCTACAGATGCAGCAACAGCTTTATTTGTGCCATGAACTCTAACAACGCCAGCATTACCACCAGGTTTTTGTATGGTATCGCCCATAACTGTATGATCATACTGGTCCCAGATCCATTCTTTATCTGCAATATTTGGATCAATCAAAATTCTTTTTAAACAATCACTTAGTTTTAAAGATTTAAATTGATCCTTTGAAAATTTATTTTCTTTTGGAAGTTTTGCTTTAGCCCATTTTCGATCATACATTGGGGCATTCTCTGCTAAAAAATCAATTGGAATTTCAGCAACTTTTTCATTCTTAAAAAACAATTCAATATTTTTACTATTTGTTGTTTTTCCAATTACAGCAAAGTCTAAGTTCCACTTATCAAATATTTTTTTTGCTTCATTTTCTTTTCCTTCCTCTAAAACAATAAGCATTCTCTCTTGACTTTCAGAAAGCATTATCTCATATGGTGTCATATTTTCTTCCCTACAAGGTACTTTTGTTAAATCGATTTCAATTCCTAAATCACCTTTAGATGCCATTTCAATACTAGAGGATGTTAAGCCAGCGGCACCCATATCTTGAATTGATATTATTGATTTACCAGCCATAAGTTCTAGACATGCTTCAAGTAGTAGCTTTTCTGTGAACGGATCTCCAACTTGAACAGTAGGTTTTTTTTCCTCTATTTTGTCGTCAAAAATAGCTGAAGCCATACTTGCACCATGTATTCCGTCTCTTCCTGTTTTTGAGCCAACATAAATTACTGGTTTGTTGATTCCTGCAGCTTTTGAATAAAATATTTTATTTTTATTAACTAAACCTAATGTCATTGCGTTTACTAAAATATTCCCATTATAAGATTCATCAAAGCAAGTTTGACCAGCAATTGTTGGAACACCAATACAATTTCCATAGCCACCAATACCTTTCACAACTCCTCTTAATAGATTTCTTGTTTTTTCATGATCAGGAGAGCCAAAATGAATAGAATTTAAATTAGCAATAGGTCTTGCGCCCATTGTGAATACATCTCTCATAATACCACCCACACCCGTTGCTGCCCCTTGATAAGGCTCAATAAAAGAAGGATGGTTATGACTTTCTATTTTAAAAACAATTGCATCATCATCTTCAATATCAACAACCCCAGCGTTCTCCCCAGGACCTTGAATAACTTGGTCACCTTTGGTGTGTAATTTTTTTAGATGTCTTCTGGATGATTTATAAGAACAGTGCTCATTCCACATTGCTGAGAAAACACCTAATTCAGTAATATTTGGTGTTCTTTTTAAAAGTTCACAGATTTTCTTATATTCGTCACTTTTTAATCCATGCTCAATTGCTATTTTTTCATTAACTTCAACCATTATAAGCTTTCAATTAAATTTTCAAAAAAAATTGATCCATCTTCACCGGAGAGATATGGATCAATCATTCTTTCTGGATGGGGCATCATTCCTAAAATATTTTTGTTTTTATTAAATATACCAGCTATATTTTTTAAGGCACCGTTTGGATTATTTTTTTCATCATCTTTTCCTTCTTGATCACAATAAGTTACCGCTATTTGACCATTATCCTCGATTGATTTTAATTCATCGTTTGAACAAAAATAATTTCCTTCGTTGTGAGCAATGTGAAGTTTTAAAATATCTTTTTTAATTTTTTTAAAATATTTATTTTCTTTATTTTTTATTTTTACAAAAACATTTTTACAAATAAAATTTAAGTATTTATTTTGTTGAAGAATTCCTGGTAACAAACCTGTCTCAGTGAGTATTTGAAAACCATTACAGATTCCAAGAACCAATCCACCTGAATTTGCAAAATCAATTACTGATTTTATTATTCTTGATTTTCCAGCAATACTTCCACATCTAAGGTAATCGCCGTAAGAAAAACCTCCAGGCAGTACAATTAAATTACTTTTAGGTATTTTAGCATCATTATGCCAAACCATTTGATTCTCAAAACCAAATTTCTTTAAAGCCACATCCATGTCTCTATCGCAATTTGAACCAGGGAATATAATTACAGATGATTTCATTAGCTAGTTACAAGATTTTATAATCCTCTATAACTAGATTAGCTAAAAGCTTTTTACACATTTCTTCTACTTGAGATTTAGCTCTACCCTCATCGCTTTCATTTACTTCAATGTCAAAATATTTTCCTTGTCTAACTTCTGAAACATTATCAAAAGCCATACCGTTCAAAGTTTGCTGTATCGCTTTACCTTGAGGATCTAGCACACCATTTTTTAGAGTGACTATTACTTTTACTTTCATTTTTTCTTAATTTTTACAGCTTTTGGTTTAGGATAGGTTAATGGCCTTATGTTTGATTGTTCATGTAATATATTTAATCTAACCGCTACTTCTTGATAAGCTTCAACTAAATTACCCAAGTTATTTCTAAATCTATCTTTATCTAGTTTTTTATCTGTTCGCATGTCCCAAAGTCTGCAAGTATCGGGACTAATTTCATCAGCTAACATTATTTCTCTTTTGCCATCAGCTTCAAATCTTCCAAATTCGACTTTAAAATCTACTAATTTAATTCCAACACCTCTAAACATGCCTTGAAGAAAATCATTTATTCTTCTTACTTCTTCATAAATAAAGTCTAGCTCAAAAATATCCATCCATTTAAAAGCTAAGATATGTTCTCTGCTTACTAATGGATCTCCTAAATCATCATTCTTTAAGCAATATTCAACTAGTGGATAATCAAGTACTGTTCCATCCTCAATTCCCAATCTTTTTGTCAAAGAACCAGTGGCTATATTTCTTACGATAAATTCAATTGGAATAATTTCAACCAACTTTACAAGTTGTTCTCTCATGTTAAGTCTTTTTACTAAATGATTTTTGATACCAACGTTGCTTAATTGAGTAAGAATATGTTCTGAAATCCTATTGTTTAAAATTCCTTTTCCTTCAATGACATCTTTTTTTTGATTGTTGAAAGCTGTAGCATCATCTTTGAAGTGCTGAATTACTAAATTCTTGTCATTTGTAGCATAAATTATTTTTGCTTTACCTTCGTATAATTTCTTCCCTTTTTTCATTTTTTAAAGACCCTGTTAAAAATTAAATTAACATTCTTAAAGTGTGAGGAATAATCAAATATTTTTTTCATTTTTTCACTTGATATCCTAGATGTAATACTTTTGTCATTCATCACAACATCTAAAAGGTTAAGATTATCTGCTATGCATTTTTTAGCATGTGTTTGAACTAATCTATAAGATTTTTCTCTAGTTAAACCTGATTTAGTTAATTCAAGCATCAATTCTTGTGAGAAAATGGTACCCTTTGTGATATTAAGGTTATCAAGCATTTTCTTTGGATAGACGATCATCTTGTCTAATAAGTTTACTAATCTTACTAATGCAAAATCTAATGTTATGTTTGCATCTGGTCCAATGTTTCTTTCAACACTTGAATGTGAAATATCCCTTTCATGCCAAAGTGCAATATTTTCTAGTGCTGGTATGGTATAACTTCTAACCATTCTTGCTAGTCCGGTTAAGTTTTCACTTAATATTGGATTTTTTTTATGAGGCATTGCACTTGAGCCTTTTTGTTTTTTTGAAAAAAATTCTTGCAATTCATAAACTTCAGTTCTTTGTAAATGTCTAATTTCAGTCGAAACTCTCTCAATTGATCCTGCAATAATTCCTAAAACAGAAAAATAATAAGCATGTCTATCTCTTGGAATAACCTGAGTAGATATAGGTTCAGCTTTTAATCCCAGTTTTTTAGCAACGTGTTTTTCCACATTAGGGTTAATATTGGCAAAAGTACCAACAGCACCAGATATTGCGCACGTTGATATTTCATCTATTGCACTAATTAATCTTTTTCTATTTCTTTTAAATTCCTCATAATATGAAGCTAATTTAAGTCCAAATGTAATCGGTTCAGCATGAATGCCATGACTTCTACCCATACATGGTGTGAATTTATATTTTTTAGCTTTAGATTTTAAAACTTTTAAAATTTGATCAATATCTTTTACTAAAATTTTACCAGATTGAACTAATTGAATATTAAAACTTGTATCAACTACATCTGACGAGGTCATTCCTTGGTGTAAATATCTTGCTTTAATACCTACTTTTTCGGTAACTGAGGTTAAGAAAGCTATAACATCGTGTTTTACTTTCGCTTCAATATTATGAATTCTTTTAACATTAATTTTAGCTTTTTTTCTAACAGCGCTTGCAACTCCTTTTGGAATAGTTCCTAATTTTTCCATTCCTTCGGCTGCAGCAATCTCTACATCTAACCAGATTTTATATTTGTTATATTCGGACCAAATATCCGTAAGTTCTTTTCTAGAGTATCTTGTTATCATTAATTATATGGAGGCCTTTTATAACCTTTAACAGATTCTGTAAAAATTTCATAAGAGTCTTCTGTTATTCCTATTGTATGCTCAAATTGTGCAGATAAAGACTTGTCCTTTGTCACTGCTGTCCATCCATCATTAAGGACTTTTACATCTAATTTACCAACATTTATCATAGGTTCTATTGTAAAGGTCATACCGGGTGTTAGTTCATGACCTGTATTTTTCTTACCATAATGAAGAATATTTGGTTGCTCATGAAAGGTATTGCTAATACCGTGGCCACAAAAATCTCTAACTACTGAAAAACCCCTTTCTTCAACAAAGGATTGAATTTCATAGCCTATATCTCCTAATTTTATTCCTGGTTTTAGAATTGTAATTCCTTTCATCATAGATTCGTAAGTTGTGTCAATTAAGTTTTTAGCTTTTACAGGTATATCGCCAATGGTAAACATTCTACTGGTGTCACCGTAGTACTCATTAACTATTGCTGTGACATCAATATTAACTGCATCACCTTCATTTAAAACCCTATCAGAAGGAATACCATGACAAACAACATGGTTTAATGATGTGCAAAGTGATTTTTTAAAACCTCTGTAGTAAAGTGGGGCAGAGTGGCCACCATTGTCTCTTATAAACTCATAGCCGAGTTGATCAATTCTATCAGTAGTAACACCTTCCTTTACCGCATCTGTTAACATGTCTAAAGTTTCAGATGCAAGCTTCCCAGCAATTCTCATTTTTTCAAATTTTTCTGAATAATTACTCATCTATAATCTTTATTTTTTTTTCAATTTTTATTTCTTTAGAATTTAAACTGCATCTGTAAGCAAGAAAGCTTACACCAGATTTTTTAGCATCTAAATATTCTTTATAATAAGTAGAGTCTATATCTTTTGCTATTCTAAAATTATTTATACCCTGAATTTGAGTTAAAAATAAGACATAAGGCTTATATCCTTTTTTAATTGATTCCTTTAACTTTTGGAGGTGTTTTGTGCCTCTGGAAGTAACAGCATCTGGAAATTCTGCAATATCATCCTCTCTCATTAATGTTGTATTCTTAACTTCCAATATTTTTTTATCACACAAAAAATCAAATCTTGTGTCATCAGAGTACTTAAATTCTGCGCGTATATTTTTAATCGCGCTGAATTCTTTAATTAATTTATTTTCTAAAGCATGCTTGACAATTCTATTTGCCCTATGAGTATTTACTCCAATTATTCTTTTTTTTACTTTTATCATTTCTAGAGTAAATTTTAATTTACGCTTTGGATCATTATGCTCACTAATCCAAGCATCATTTCCTTGATCTAATAAACCCATCATAGAGCCCGTATTTGGACAATGTGCTACAAGAATTTTATTATTTACTTCTATATCTGTGAAAAATCTCTTATATCTCCGTTGTAATTTGCCTTTTAATAAAGTGTTGGTAAATTTCATAGAATTTTATTTATATTTAGAAATGACTAATAAAAAAGAAATATCTGCAGCAATTATCATTATAGGTAACGAGGTATTATCAGGCAGAACAAAAGATTTGAATACAAGTACATTGGCTACTTGGCTTAATTCTCTAGGAATTTCTGTTGGAGAGGTAAGAGTAATTCCTGATGTGGAAAAAACCATAATAGATACTGTTCATGAGTTAAGAGTTAAATACAACTATGTGTTTACTACAGGCGGTATTGGTCCTACCCACGATGACATAACTGCAGAATCAATATCAAAAGCTTTCAATATTGAATATGGATTTCATAAAGAGGCATTTGCAATTCTAGAAAAATATTACGAACCAAGTAACTTTAATGATGGTAGACAAAAAATGGCAAAGATGCCAGTTACAGCTAATCTTATTTTAAATCCAACTAGTGGTGCCCCAGGCTTCTATGTAAAGAATGTGTTTTCTCTCCCAGGCGTTCCATCAATACTAAAAGCTATGATTGGTGGACTTGGTAATGTATTGGTGGGCGGAGACCCCATTCTTAGCAAAACAATAAATTTGATGACTTATGAAAGCGAAATAGCAAGCTCACTAACTGATGTTCAAGATAACAATAAAGATGTAGAAATTGGTAGTTATCCTTTTTTTAGACAAGGTAAATTAGGTGTATCAATTGTATTAAGATCAAAAGATCAAGATAAAATAAACTTATGTAATTCACTAATTCTTGATTTTGTAAAAGCAAAAAATATTAAAATTGTTGAACTAGAGTAATGTTATATTTTGCTTACGGAAGTAATCTCAATCTTTTTCAAATGAAGCGGAGATGCAAAGACTCTGTTTTCATAAAAAAATATGAACTTAAAGAGTACAGATTAAACTTTAGAAGTAAATATAGAGCTGCTGACATAGAAAAGAGCAAAAATTCTCTAGTTCCTGGTGCTTTATTTGAAATATCAAAAAGTGATGAAAAAAAACTAGATGTTTATGAAGATTATCCAATTCTTTATAAAAAACTTTATTTTACTTATTACAATAAAACAGTGATGACTTACACAATGGTTAATAAAACAGAATTTAGATATCCAACTGAAAGATATTTAAATGTTGTTAAACGTGGTTACAAAGACTGTAAGTTAGACATTAAATATTTAAAAGTTGCTCTTCAACTAGTTAAGTAAATGTTATCAAAAAAACAAATATTTACTAAAGGAATATTAGCTGTTGCGCCTCACATGTTCTCAGTAATACCTTTTGGGGTTGTATGTGGAGCAATTGGTATTGAGTTAGGTTTTAGTCCTATTTTAGTTTATGCAATGTCTATCATTATTTTTGGTGGAGCCTCTCAAATTGTCTTTTTACAACTTCTTTCTGGAGGAGCATCTGCATTAATTGCAGTAACATCAGTTGGTGTAATTAATTCAAGACACTTATTGTATGGGGCTGTTTTATCTGAATATTTAGAAAAATTATCATTTATCAAAAAGCTTTTGATATCTTACTTGGTTGTGGACCAAGGATTTGCAGAGTCTAATAAGTTTTTTCAAAAAAATAGAAATGAAACACATCTTCATTATCATTTATTAGGAAGTGGTGGAACTCTTTGGGTTTGTTGGCAAATATCAACATTAGCTGGAATAATTCTTGGCTCATTTGTACCAGAAGAACTAGGGTTAAAATTTGCAGTGCCTTTGACTTTTATTGCAATTGTCGTTCAAGATTTAAAAAAATTAGACCATGTAATAGTTATGATTACGTGTGGATTAAGTTCATTATTATTTTTTGATGCACCATTTAAATCATACATAATCATTTCACCTATAATTGCATTATTTGTTGCTGCATTAGTTTTGAGGTTAAAAAAATGACTTGGTTATCAATTATTATTGCAGGGATAGTTACTTATTTTATGAGAATGATTATGGTTGCTTTGGTAGACAGAGATCTATTAGGAGAGAGAGTTAAAGCTGTATTAGCATATGTGCCATCAGCAGTATTTCCAGCAATAATATTTCCTGGAATATTTATTAATGATTATGGAATTTTTATAGAAATGAACGATCCAAAAATCTTTGGGGCAATAGTTGCTATATTAGTTGGGTATTTTTCAAGAAATGTAATAGCCACAATATTATCTGGATTATTTTCGTATTGGATTATTATATTTTTATTATAAGATTCACTAATGAGTATCACTAGATATGAAAGTAACTTCTACAAAAAGAACGGCTACTTATTAAAAGATGAACTTATTTCAAAGAAAGATATCAATAAATTAAATACTCTTATTAATAAAATCGTAACCAAAGAAAAGAACAGTAGAAGAAAAGTTAAAGATCAAGGAGGAACTCAAAGTTACGATAATTACCATTTTGTATTCAATAGCAACTCGTCAAAAAATAAAGAGATATTAAGATTAAATAACCCTCAAAATAACAATAAATTATTTTATGATTTATCACGAAATAAAAAGATTATTGATATAGTTAAAAAGCTTATTGGTGGAACAGTAAGATTTCATCTTGGTAAATTAAACTTTAAGTTACCTAATAAGAAAAAAGGAAGTCTAGTTGATTGGCATCAAGACTTTGCTTTTTATCCACATACAAATGATGATTTAATAACAGTGGGGATTTATCTTCAAGATTGTAATGAAGTAAATGGTCCTTTAAAAGTAATTAAAGGTTCTCATACAAAAGAACTGTTTAGCCATCATAGCAATGATAATTACTTTGTAGGTAAAATTAATACTAAAAAAAGCAAGATTAATTTAAAAAAATCTGTTTCTTTAACTGGAAAAGCAGGTTCAGTTGTCTTCTTTCATTGTCGAACAATTCATGGTTCAGGCTTAAACCATACAAATGGTTCGAGACCCCTAATATTATTTGGCTATAGAGCTTGTGATGCTTGGCCTATCATTAATGATGGTAATCCTCATCCAGAGACAAATTTTGAAAATTATGATGCAAATATTATTTATGGAAAAAAATCAATAATGCCAAGATGTACCAATGTGCCTGTAATTATTCCATTACCTAAAAAGAAACACTACGTTTCTATTTATCAGCTTCAAAAAAGTAATTAAAATATTATTCCGAAAAGACTAAGTATAAGTAGGGCTTCCATTCCAACAAACACAGTTAACTCCTTAATATTTTTGATGGTTTACCAGTACATATTTCATAAGCTTTTCCAATGTGCTCTGGAAATTTATCTAACGCCCAATTATTCTCTATTAAATCAAAATATTTATTAGGGTTAAAGCCATCCTCATTTAATAGTTTAATTCCAAACTTATTTTGTCTTGAATATATGACCATAAGTGCATTTGAAAATCTCTCTAGATTTTTTGGACCAGGTGCTGACATTAATACTAAATGACCAAATTTTAGAAAGGGTTTTACTATCCAAACCTCAGCTGCACCAGTAGTGGGTAAATCATTAATTTGAATAGGTATTTTAGTACCCTCAAGACTTTTAATAGTATTTGGTGCCTTAGTAGTCATAAATGTAAAAAAAACACCAACCTCATCACAATTTTTTTTATTTAATATAAATTTTAATTTATCACCGTGAATTACTTCACCAGAAACACTTGTAATGACATGACTTCCTACATCCTCTACTAACCATTCACCTGCAGCTTTCGCATGCGGATGAACGATTAGTAAAATCACAAAAGCAACTAAATGAAGAAAAAAGAATAATGATAATCTCACGATTCTATCTCTAGAATATTGATTTGTTTTAATTAGGTTCTAATTTCGTTACGATTATGAAAAAATATCACATTTTAAACACAGATTATTTTAGGTATAAGATCAAATATGAAATATATTTTATTAGGCGCTGCGATTGCATTTGCAATGTATCTTGGTGATAAATACATCCTTTAAAAGTTGAAATAAATGAGTGCTGAAGCAATAAGTTTTAATTGGAAATGTAAACATACTTGGAGAAGAAGCGCCAAGAATACAGCTTGGTGCTTGTTAGGTTGTGCTATCGGTGATTTTGGAACTATATTATTTTTTCAAATAACCAAAATTCCTTTCCCAGTATTAAGTATTATGATTTTAGCAATAATTAATGGTTTAATTACTAGTGTAATTTTAGAGACATTTATTTTAATTAAGCAAAATTTTACTTTTCAAAAAGCATTAAAGACTGCATTAGGCATGAGCTTTATTTCAATGATAAGTATGGAAGTAGCTATGAATGTTACAGACTATGCATTAACAGGTGGAGCCATGCTTACCTGGTGGGTTGTTCCTATAATGTTAGCAGTTGGTTTTGTTACTCCTTGGCCTTACAATTATTGGAGGCTTAAAAAGCATAATCAGGCCTGTCATTAATTTATAAACTTCTCGCTAATTTTTTAACTTTTTCCATATGTTTATCAAAAACTTCTTTTTCCATATTTGGTAATACTGAGTAAAATCTTAGATATTTTGTTTTAAGACCACCTAATTTGAAGACAATTTTTTTTATTCTTCTAAATGGGATGTTATCGAAAATTGAAAAATTTTGATAAGTAATCATTGGACCACCATATGTAATAGAGACAATACCAAGTTTACCTTTCATAGCTCCTGGTATGGGATATCCATAATTTTTAAAATACTTATTACCTGGAACTAGTGACCTATAAGAAAAAAACCATTTAGGATGTAACACCCAGTCAACCCAATTTTCTAAAATTGCATTTAATCTTAAATTGTGACAACTTCCTATTAACATCATAACTGAACATTCCTCTAGTCTTTTACGATAGTTTAATACCAATTGAGGTGGTGGATTTACATTTTGATTATAAAATGGAAGTTGTTCTTTTTCATCAAATAGATTTATTAAATCAACTTCGTAACCATTTTTTTTTACTTCTGTGATGAAAGTATCTCTTATAGCTGCATTAAAGGAATTTGTTGTATTGTGATGTCCGTAAGCAATAAATATTTTTTTCATTTTTGACTTAAAGTCTTAAATTTTTTCTTTTTCTTTTATTTCCTCCTCTTTGACTATTTTAACATTTTTTTTGACATTTAAAATGTCTGCAAAGCTATGATTCACATCTCTATGACCTGCTTCGTCGTCTCTGATTACCTCAACAACATCCTTTAACCTAGAATTAAGTGGTAAATTCCAGTAATTTATCGCAATCTCTGGAGCTTTAATATTTTCAATTTTGCCCTCTTCGATTTCTTTTAAATATTCTGTATAACTTATAACTGCTTCCTCCTCAAAATACCCAACGATTCTATGCGCTGTTCTTTGAGATAATAGATAAATAATCAAGTACATAAGTATAAATATAAATTGTGCCATCATTATAATTATTCTCTCAATAAAAGTAGGTTTTGCAATTTGAATAAAAGTCATTAAGTGCATTCTTTCATTTGCAGCTTCTTCCAAAAGGATTTTTATCCATCCTCTATCATCTTGCATCTTTCTCAATGATTTTAAGTGCAGCAACATTCCTGCAACCATTCCAGGAACAGCTGCGACCGTCTCTAAAACAACTGCTCTGTGTCCATACTTTTTTTTAAAGAATGTATCAGCTAGAAATCTTAAAAATTTAGTAAACCCTAACGCGACACGATCACTAAAATTTTGAGGTTTGTGATGTCTAATTAAGTTTTCCATACAATATATATAGTTATAAAAACTTTTTTTTTTAGATACTAAAAATCTACTTAATTATTTGAAATATAGATTGTTTGCTGCGACAAACTGTTAGCAATTACTTCTTATAACATCAATTAATATAAACTTATGTTTATAGCAATGAATAGATTTAAAATTGTACTAGGTAAAGAAGCTGAGTTTGAGAAAGTCTGGAGAGAAAGAGATACTCACCTTGATGGCGTAAATGGTTTCAAAGAATTTCATCTGGTTAAGGGTGAAAAAAATGATGAATTTTCGTTATATGCTTCTCACAGTATATGGAATTCCAAAGAGGATTTTATTAACTGGACTAAATCAGAGGCATTTAGACTAGCTCATAAAAATGCAGGCCAACATAAAGACTTGTATATTGGAGCGCCTAACTTTGAGGGTTTTGAAGTTGTACTTTAAATATATTTTAAATTTTAATTACAGGAGTGATATATGAAAATATTAAAAGAACTAGATGACGCAAAACTAGTAATTGTTGATTTGGAAGTAAGGTTAGGCGAAGAAGTTAGAAGTGCACCAACCTTATGTGCTAAATATAAAGGCAAAATTATACCTCTTAATACTGCACATGATGGTAG
>CABZDY010000013.1 GCA_902524635.1 uncultured Pelagibacteraceae bacterium | reverse complement strand
TATTTATATCATTTTGGGTATTTCTAAAAACAGACGAAATTCTAGCATACGCATACTGAACATAGTAAATAGGATTTTCTTTCGATTTTTCTTTTACTTTGTCAAAATCAAAATCAATTTCTGCATCACTACTTCTGCTTAACATAATAAACCTTGTCGCATCCTTACCAACTTCATTAATAAGATCCTCAATAGTTATATAATCACCTTTTCTTTTAGACATTTTAAAAGGTTTTTTATCTTTAATAAGTTTTACTAACTGACTTACTTTACAAATTAACTTATTTTTTTCACCTGACAACGCTTCAACTACTGAAGTAATTCTTTTAATATAACCAGCGTGATCAGCACCAAGTATATTTATAAGAATATTAAAATTTCTTTTTAATTTTGTATTGTGATAAGCAACATCACTTGCAAAATATGTCCATGATTTATCTTCTTTTTGAAGTGCTCTATCTTTATCATCACCAAATTCTGTAGATTTAAATAATAATTGCTCTCTTTCAACCCAATTTTCGTTACTTTCTCCTTCGGGAGCTTTAATTTTTCCCTCATAAATATATTTTTTATCTTTTAAATTTTTAATTACTTCATCAACTTCATTATTATTTATAACTTCGGTTTCGCTGGCAAAGTTATCATGTTTTATACCGAGATTTTCCAAATTAATTTTTATTAACTTTAAAGACTCTTGTATTGAAAGATGTTTTAATTTTTCTGAAACTGATTCAAAATTTTTGAAATCTAAGTTTTTGTTTTTTGAAATTATTTTTTTTGCTATATCTATAAGGTAGTCTCCAGGATATAACTTCTTATTGTCTATTGGAAAAGTTTCATCGTAAAGAATTTCTTTTATTCTTAAATAAACAGATTTTGTAAAATGAGAGATTTGATTTCCATAATCATTGACATAATATTCTTTGGTAACTTTATGACCGTTAAAGGATAAAAGATTAGATATTACATCTCCAAGTATAGCACCTCTTGAATGGCCTACGTGTAAAGGTCCAGTTGGATTTGCAGATACAAATTCTACTAAAAAACTATTTTTTTTCCCACTCGAGCTACTTCCATATGATGAATTATTCAAGACATCTAGTATAAAGCCATTCCAAAATTCATTTTTAAATTTAAGATTGATAAAACCTGGTTTTTCAATGCTAATTTCATCGATATTGTTATCTCTATCTTTTATTAAGTCAGCTATCTGTTTAGCAAGTTCAAATGGAGGTTTTTTATTAATTTTGGATAAAACCATTGCAACATTTGTAGAAATGTCACCAGTAAATTTTGCAGGTGGAATATCAACATTTATACCTGATAAATTATCTGGCAACTCTAACAAATTATCTTTGTGGGCAGACTTAATAACTTTTTCTATCTTTAATAAATAATTTTCAAAAATATTCATTTATGTGACTTGTATAATTGTATTGCGTATCTATCAGTCATTCCCGATATATAATCAGAAATTGCTCTATATTTATTATTATCTATAGATTTATTGATAATAAACTTTTTTGGTTTCTTTTCTATTATTTTAAATAAATTTTCTACTATTTTTTTTCCTCGATTATTTTTCAATTGCACTGTCTTATTATTATACATATTTGCTTTTAAAAAATTTTTGACCTCTTTTTCTAATGATAAAAATTTACTAGAGAAATTGACAATTTTATCTTTATACATATAAACGTCTCTTTTAGTATTAATCTTATTTTTCTTTAAATTTTTAATACTATTTTTAATTACATCTTGCACCATTAAATTTATCGAGTCTCTTATAATTTGATAAACTATTATATCTTTATTTGAACGATTAATTTTTGTTTTATAGGATTTGTAGATTTGTTTAAAAAAATTAATTTCACACAATTGATTTAGAGAAAACAATTTAGCCTTAATTCCATCTTGTATATCATGATTGTTGTAAGCTATGTCATCAGATATAGCAGCAATCTGTGCCTCAAGCGAAGAATTTTTTTTAAAATTAATTTTTTGTTTAAATTTTTTAGCTCCAATTATTCTATTTATTTTATCAGCATTATGTATTGGTCCGTTGTGTTTTAAAAGGCCATCTAGTGTTTCAATTGTTAAGTTTAAACCTCTAAATTTTAAATATTTATTTTCTATGAACATGACTATTCTTAAAGTTTGAAGATTATGATCAAAACCACCATGCATAGTCATTGACTCATTCAAAGCTTCTTCACCTGCGTGACCAAATGGAGTATGCCCCATATCATGGGCTAAACTTAGTGTTTCAACTAAATCATCATTTAAATTTAGATATCTTGAAATTGATCTAGCAATTTGAGCAACCTCTAATGAATGAGTTATTCTCGTTCTATAATGATCACCTTCTGTATTAACAAAAACTTGGGTTTTGTGCTTTAATCTTCTAAATGATGCAGAATGGATTATTCTATCCCTATCTCTCTGAAAAGGCGTTCTAAAGGTGCTATTTGGCTCTAAAGTTAAGCGACCTTTTGATGTAAAAAAACCTAATTTTGAGTAATTATTCATTCTTTAAAAATGGCAAATATTAATTATATTAGTAATAACAGCGATAAATAATGATTAAAGAAATTAAATTTACAGATAATGCGTTAAAACAAATCAATAACCTTCTATCATCTAAAGATGAGGGTTCTTTTTTTAGAATCGCTATCAAAGGTGGTGGATGCTCAGGGTTTCAGTATGATTTCTCATTTGATAAAACACCTCAAGACGATGATTTAAGACAAGATAATATTTTAATAGATAAAACTTCAGCTGATCTCTTGAAAGGATCAGAGGTTGATTTCGTAAAAGAATTAATTGGAGACCAATTTAAAATTAGTAACCCACAAAGCAAATCATCTTGCGGTTGTGGTGTTTCATTTTCTCTTTAATGATCATTAGCTCATGGAATGTAAATTCTATTAGGGCAAGAATATTAAACGTTCAAGAATACTTAAAAAAGTTCAATCCTGATATCGTGTTAACTCAAGAAATAAAAACTCAAGAGGAAACTTATCCGTTTGATGATATTAAAAAATTAAAATATGAAAGTTATGTATTTGGACAAAAAAGTTACAACGGCGTTGCAATACTTTCCAAAAAAAAATTAGATAAAATCGAAAAAGATATTTTTAAAGATAAAAACAAACAATCGAGAATAATTACAGCAGATGCAAAGTATAAATCTAAAACTATTAAAATTATAAATATCTATACACCAAATGGTAACCCAATAGATACTGAAAAATATGATTATAAATTATATTGGCTAAATAGTTTAATTAAAAAACTTAAAACACTTTTAAAAAGTTATGATAATATAATTATCGCTGGTGACTTTAACATAATACCTTCTGCTGAAGATGTTCACGACCCTAAAGGATATGAAAATGATGCTCTTTTTAGAATTGAAATTAGGAAAAAATTAAGAGAAATGTTTAATTTAGGATTTCATGATGCGTTTAGATATATTTATCCTGATAAAGAAGAATATACTTTTTGGGATTACACAAGTGGTGCTTGGCAAAAAAATAATGGAATGAGGATAGATCACTTTTTAGTGACTAACAGTTTACTTAATAGTATTAAGGATGTTAAAGTTAACAAATATCCAAGAGGTAGAGAAAAACCATCTGATCATACACCAATTGAATTAGAATTAGCTTAATGATTTAATTTTATTAACTAGATCCTCATTGATATGTCTAGGTCCTTTATCTAATCTATTCTTATGTCTTCTCTCGCCAGGAAGTCTGACATCACCTATTGATTTCATTTTGTCAAAAAATTTTGAGGAATGAGTATCCCAGTCAGTATCTGACAATTTATCTGGAGATATAGCTAAAATGAACTCTCCACCACTTGGAGGCCCTCCATCATTGTTATCTTTCTCAGCCGTCTCATAACTAAAATTATCTCCTACAAGGGAACCTGCAAGCAATTCTACCATCATCGCAATCCCTGAGCCTTTATAGCCGCCGAAAGGCAATAAAACACCTCCATCTGCAATCTCAGCAGGATCCGTTGTGTCTTTTCCCTGTTTTGTAAGTCCTGTGCCCAATGGAACTTTATGACCCTCTCTTTTAGCAACTTGAACCTCACCCATAGCCATTGATGCTGTTGCCATATCAAAAACCACTGGGGGTTTATTTTTCCTTGGCCATGCAAATGAAATTGGATTTGTTCCAAATAGAGGTTTGATTGATCCAGCAGGTGCTACAGCAGGCTTGTAAGATGTGCACGCAATTGCAACCAAACCCTGCTCTGCAATTATTTCTGTTTCAGGCCACATCGCAGCCATGTGATGAGAATTTGTGATTGATAAAATTGCAACGCCATTTTCTTTAGCAAGTTTAATTAATTCAGGGATACTTTTATTCAAAACAACAGGGGCTAGACAATTATTCCCATTAGCTTTAACAACTGATGCTGATATTATTTTTATATCTGGATTACCCTTGCCATTTATTTTTCCACTCTTTAACCCTGACACATAAGCAGGCACTCTAAATAAGCCATGAGAAATAGAGCCATCTCTTTCTGCTTTCATAACTAGTTCAGCCATAATATTAGATGTTTCTTCATCACAACCATTTTTAAAAAATACATTTTTTGCTAATATGAAAATTTCATCTAACGATAATGAGATATTGCTCATCATCCTATTAGATATTATTTTTAATACTTTTCAATAAAATCTTGAATTTATTGGAATAATTACCAAAGCATAACTGATATATCTAATATGCATTTGCTTATTTAAGGTAATTAACACAAAAAACCTCCTGATGAATAATAATGTATTAATTTTTACTGATTTAGATGGTTCACTACTGGATAAAAAAAAATTCCATTTTACAAAAGCAAAAAAATATATGAGAGAATTGATATCTAAGGATGTATTAATAATTCCGAATACAAGCAAAACTGAGAATGAAATTAAATTATTTTTAAAGGAATTAAATTTAAAATTACCTTTCATATCAGAAAATGGTTCAGAAATTCATAATATAAATTTAATAAAGAAGAAATTACCAAAGAAAATTACTTTAGCTAGAACAAAAAAAATAATTTATAAAATTTTTGAAAAAAATACTGATAAAACAATTTTAGATAAGTGTGATTTTGTATATAAAATGAGTAAAAGAAATCAAATAAAAATATTAGGATTAAGAGGAAAAAAACTCCAAGCTAGTTTAAAAAGGAAATTTACTTTTCCATTTATTTTCAAGGGGTCTTTAGCACAAAAAAATTCACTTTTGAGCAATTCAAGTAAACTAGGCCTTAGTATTCAAGAAGGTGGAAGGGTAATGAACTTAGGTGACAAAGTTAACAAAGGTTTGGCATCAAGAAAAGTTATCAAAATCTTAAAAAATAATAAAAAAAGTCATCTTTCAACCATTGCTGTTGGTGATAACACAAATGACTTAAGTATGTTAAAAACATCAAACTATCCATGCATAATCTCAAATAAATCTATTAAAATAAATAATAAAAATAAAATATTTACAAATAGACCTGCTCCAATGGGATGGGTTACAGTAGTTAAAAAAGCAATAGATAAAATAGAGGCTAGAAATTAAATCATGGGTGATTTTTCTCAAAACGGCATCGTTGCAAATCTCCATGACTTCTCAATTAGAAGCACAGAGCAGATTGAAAAAGACTTATTAAAATTTTCTAAAGAGAGAAAATTAGAATTAATTTTACCTTGTCTTTATTCAGAACTTGAAGGAGACGCATTACCGAACATTGTAAATGAAATAAGCAAAACTAAATATCTTAATCATGTCATAATTGGCTTAGATCAAGCGAATAAAGCACAAGCCAAAAAGGCATGGAAATTTTTTAAAAAGTTAAAAACACCTTTTTCTATTTTATGGAATGATGGTCCTAAATTAAAAAAATTAGATAAGGAATTAAAAGGTATAGATCTTGCACCAAAACAAATGGGTAAAGGAAGAAATGTTTGGTATTGTATTGGAATGGCAATAGCTAGAGATGAAGCTAGATCTGTTGCTTTACATGATTGTGATATAAAAACTTATGATAGGAGGTTGTTGGCAAAACTTTTTTATCCTGTAGAAAACCCATTATTTAATTATGAATTTTGTAAAGGTTATTATCCAAGAATTGCTGATAATAAAATGCATGGAAGAGTAGCTAGATTACTTGTTAACCCTCTACTTACAGCAATGGAAAAAACAATAGGTAAAAGTGATTACATAGATTTCATGAAGTCATTTAAATACCCATTAGCTGGAGAATTTTCATTTAGAAGAAATATTTTACCTGAATTAAGAATTTCATCAGATTGGGGAATTGAAATTGCTATTTTATCTGAAATGCAAAGAAATTACTCATCAAACAACATATGCCAAGTAGAATTAGCTGATAACTACGATCATAAACATCAGATATTATCTATAAAGGATAGCTCTAAAGGCTTATCTAAAATGTCTATTGATATAATTAAAACATTAGTAAGAAAACTAGCAACACAAGGTTATTCTTTTAGCAAAGAAACTTTTAGATCAATTAAAGCAACTTATTATAGATCTGCTTTAGATTTAATTGATATTTATAGAAGTGATGCTCAAATGAACGGATTAAAGTTTGATTCTCATAATGAAGAAAAAACGGTTGAGTTATTTGCTTTAAATATAATGAAAGCTGGTGAGTCATTCTTTGAAAATCCAATGGATACACCTTTTATACCAACTTGGCATAGAGTAAAAAGTGCTATCCCTGATTTCTTAGATAGATTTAAAGAAAGAGTTAAAGCAGATAATAAAGAATTTAAGTAATATTAAATTTTTCCTTAACAACCTTTAAATGATTTTGACATGTTCTTAATCAAATCAAAATACAAATTTTTTCCTGGGTTAAGAGTTGCTCCTAATGGATCTACAATACCTGTTTTAATATTTGTATCTTTTGCAACTGCTTTAATAATATCAGGATTAAATTGAGGCTCAGAAAATACACAAGCCACTTTATCATGCTCAATTACTTCTCTAATTTCTGCTAATTGTTCTGCACCAGGCAATACATCTGTGTTTACTGTAAAGGCACCTAAAATATTCACATTAAATCTTTTTTCAAAATATTGGTAAGCATCATGAAATACAATAGATGCAGTACTTTCATTTAGTTCTGCAGTAACATCATTTGTAAGCTTATCTATTTCTTTATAAGCCTTACTTAGATTAGCTCTGTAAGCAGTTTCATTTGATGGATCATTTTCAATTAAGTGTTTAGACATTTCAAATAAAATTACTTTTGCATTAATTGGATCTAACCAAATGTGTGGATCGAACTCACCATGGTTATGACCTTCGTGTCCATCGTGGTCATCGTGATCATCATGTCCATCCTTTTTCTTTGCATGACTATCGTGATCGTGGTCGTCATGGTCATCTTTTTTCTTATGGCCATGATCATCGTGATCTTCGTGATCATCAAAAATATTTCTCTCTCTAAATTTTAATTTATTTAATCCTTTAACCTCTAATAATTCAATTTTTTCAGCTTTTTTAGCAATTGAACTTAATGGTTTTTCTAAAAAATTTTCTAAGTCCTCACCTACCCAAAAAACAATATCAGCATTTTGTAACATCTTTGCATGGGAAGGTTTTAATGCAAAACCATGGGGTGATGCATAACCATCAACTATTAAATCAGGTTTTGCTATTCCATCCATTAAATAACTTGCTAATGAATGTATAGGTTTGATAGATGCAACAACTTTAATATCGGCATTTGCTGATGTAAAAAAAGTTAAAAATGATAGAATTGTAAAGATTATTGAAGATTTTTTTAGATTTTTCATAATATTGTATTTTTGTTAATTGTTATAATATAACATCATGTAATAATATAACACTTTGAAGTCAAGCAAATAAATGAGCATAGAAAAAAATATATTAGTAAAATTAAAAGACGTTGGATTTGAGCAGAATGATAAATGGCTTGTCAAAGGTGTTTCTCTACAGGTTGAAAAAGGTAAAATTGTAACTTTAATTGGACCTAATGGATCTGGAAAAAGTACAACTGCTAAAATTGCTTTGGGAATATATAAAAATATAGAAGGACAAGTTGAAAAATTTACAAATAATATTGGATACGTTCCGCAAAAAATATCTATAGATTGGACGCTTCCATTAAGAGTAAAAGATTTTATGCTTTTAACTGATAACCTCAAAGATGATGCATTAGATGAAGCTTTAACATTAACTGGTGTAAAACATCTTAAAGATAAAAATTTAGGCAATTTATCAGGTGGTGAATTTCAAAGGGTTTTACTTGCAAGAGCCATATCAAAAAAACCAGAATTATTAGTTCTAGATGAACCTGTTCAAGGAGTAGATTTTACTGGAGAAATTGCACTTTATGAATTAATTAAAAAAATCTCCGAAAAACTTAATTGTGGAATATTATTAATATCACATGATTTACACACTGTCATGACTGCAACAGATCATGTTGTTTGTTTGAATGGACACGTCTGTTGTTCAGGTTCACCAAAAGATGTGGCAAGAAATAATGAGTACAAAGCTTTGTTTGGGGAGCAGGCTTCTCAAACACTATCTGTTTATGAGCACAAACATGACCATGAACATTCAAATGACGGAGAAATAAAAAAAAATTAATATGTTTGATGACTTTTTTATAAGAGCATTAGTTGCTGGTATTGGGATAGCGTTTGTAACAGGTCCGCTTGGATGTTTTGTTGTTTGGAGAAGATTATCTTATTTTGGAGACACACTGGCCCACTCTGCTTTACTTGGAGTAACAATTGCTTATACACTTGAATTTAATATTGCAGTTTCAATATTTATTACCTCATCAATAATTGCACTTATTTTAGTTAAACTTGAAAAAAAAACTAATTTACCAGGTGATGCCTTATTAGGTCTTTTAGCTCATTCATCTCTTGCAGTTGGATTGGTTGCTATTGGATTTTTAACATTTATCAGATTTGATATAATGGGATTGCTATTTGGAGATATTTTAGCAGTAACTACTGATGATTTACTTACAATTTGGATTGGAGGTGCTTTAATTTTATTAGTTTTAAAATTAATTTGGAAACCATTATTTGCATCAACTGTTAATTATGAATTAGCTGAAGCAGAAGGTTTAAACCCAGATAGAGCTAAAGCTATATTCACAATTTTAATGGCAGCGATAATTGCAATATCTATTAAAATGGTTGGCTTATTGTTGATAACTGGAATGTTAATCATACCAACTGCTATGGCTAGAAACTTATCCGACAACCCTCAAAAAATGGTAGTATTTTCAATTATTGGAGGTTTATTATCAGTATTTATTGGACTATTCTCTTCATTAGAGTTTAATACTCCATCAGGTCCTTCTATCGTGGCTGCTGCACTAGTATTATTTATTTTTTCATTATTTAAAATTAAACAAACGATTCAATTGAAAAATTAATGAAGTATTATAAAAAATAATAATATGCAAAAACAAGAAACATTATCTAAAAACCAAAAAATAATATTAGATTTAATAGAAAAATCTGATCAACCATTAAAAGCATATTCAATTTTATTTGATGTTAAAAAAAAAGGTATTAATGCTCCTTTGCAAGTTTATAGAGCTCTGGATAAATTAGTGGAGATTGGAAAGATACATAAAATAGAAAGTAGAAATGCGTTCATAGCTTGTAAAAATTCAAAATGTCAAATTGCAAAAGCTACTGTTTTTTCAATTTGTGAAAGTTGTGAAGATGTAACTGAAATTCATGATCATAAATTATCAGAACACTTAAGAAATTTTAAAGATAGTAAAGGTATGAAATATAATAAATATAATTTAGAATTTTTTGGTCTGTGCAAGAAATGTATATAAATATATGAAAATAAATAAAGGTGATACATTAGAAGAAATCTCATTACCAAAACCTGATGGTTCAATATTTAAATTATCTGAAACAAAAGGCAAAAAAGTACTTCTTACTTTCTACCGTATAGCTGGATGTAGCTTTTGTAATTTAAGATTGAATGAATTGAATAAAAGATTTAGTGAATTTGGAAATAATTTTACACATGTTGGAATTTTTCATTCCCCAGTAGATAATTTAAAGACTTATATGGATAAACATGGTGAATTACCTTTTACGGTTTTAGCTGATGAAAATTTTGAATATTTTAAAAAATATGAAATTGAAAGATCTATGGCAAAAACATTGAATGCAATGTTATTTAAACCTCACAAAATCATTCCAGCAATGATGAAAGGATATATTCCAACAAAGATTAAAGGTCATTTTGATATTGCTGTAACTGATGTTTTGATTAACGAACAAGGCGTTGTTGAAGAAGTATATTATGCTCAAAAAGATATAGCAGATCATTTTGAATTTGAAAAAATTAAACAGTTTGCGCTCAATTAAATAAATAATGAAAGTTGAATATTATTTTAGTGTCCTATCTCCGTTTAGTTATCTAGGAGCTGATAGATTTACAAAAATAGTAAGCAAATATAATTTAGAGGTTATAGAAAAACCGCTTGATTTAGTTGGCGAAATATTTCCAAATACTGGTGGATTGCCAGTTCCTAAAAGACATCCTGCTAGACAAAAATATAGACTTGTAGAACTGGAGAGAATTTCAAATAAACTAGGTTTACCAATTAATAAACAACCAAAATTTTTTCCACCTAAAGACCCACACTTACCTGCAAAATTTGTAATAGCTTCAAATAAATTGGGTAATAAACTTCATTTTGGAAATGAATGTTTAAAATATTTATGGTCTATGGATAAAGATCTTTCTGATCACAATACACTTCAGAAAATTTGTGAAAAATTAAATTTAAACTTTGAAGAAATGAAGAAATTAGCTTTATCTGAAGATGTGAACTTGGAATATCAAAAAAATTCAAAAGATGCAGTTGATAACGATGTATTTGGTGCTCCCTCATATGTCTTAAATAATGAGATTTTTTGGGGTCAAGATAGATTAGATTATCTTGAAGATGCATTAAAAAAGTAATTTTAACAAATCTTTAACATAAAAGTAATAAACACTAAGAAAGGATAATTATGTTTATAAAAAAATATCTAAAATGGATAAGTACATTTTTAGTCTTAACTGGAATTTTACTTACTAATCTTAATATCTACCCTATTAATATTTATTTTCATGGATTAGGGGTTGTTGGATGGACTATTGCAGGATTTCTGAGCAAAGATAAAGCAATCTTAACTAACTTTGGGTTACAAATTCCATTGTTTGTAATTGGTATTTATAAAGTTATTTTTTAAATGAAGAATATATTGTTCGTATGCACAGGTAATTCAGCAAGAAGTATTATTGCTGAAACTATCATTAATAATGAATATAATGATAAATTCAAAGCCTATAGTGCTGGCAGCAATCCTACAGGTAATATAAATAGTGATATTAAAAAATTTTTAGAAACGAAAAATTACGATCTAAGTAATTTATCATCAAAAAACTTTGATATTTTTATCAATAGTGAAATTAAAATGGATCATGTGATTACAGTTTGTAATAATGCTAACAATGAACTTTGCCCTATTTGGCCTAAAAAGGATCAGGTTATTCACTGGGATATTGAAGATCCTGTGTCTAAACTAATAAATTCAAATGAAAACGAAAAAAATAACATTATTTCAAATACATTTAATGTTATTAACAAAAAAATCATTAATTGGATAAAAAATGAAGAATAGTAATAAAATTTTTTTAGGTGAATTTATAGCTTGCTGCTTTTTAGTAATGGCTATTGTTGGTTCTGGAATAATGGCTGAAAATCTAACTAATGATAATGCGGTTAGACTATTAGCAAATACGATTGCTACTGGAGCAGGTTTATTTGTGCTAATAACAGCTTTTGCTAATATTTCAGGTGCTCATCTAAATCCTTTTGTAAGTTTATCTATGTATTTAACTAAAAGAATTAAAGGAAAAGATTTATTAATCTATATTCCTGCACAAATTTTAGGTTGTATTTTAGGGGTTATTTTGGCTAACGTTTTTTTTGAACACAGTATTTTAGAATTATCATCAAAAAGAAGAGATGGTTTTCATATATTTTTGGCAGAAATAGTAGCTACATTTGGTCTTATTTTTATTATTTTTGCTACATTAAAAGATGGAAAACATACAGTTGCTGCGTGTGTTGCAACTTATATATCTGCTGGTTATTGGTTCACATCATCAACATCTTTTGCAAATCCAGCTGTTGCTATAGCTAGAACTTTTACTGATTCTTTTACAGGAATTAATTATTTAAATACTCCTACATATATTTTGGCTGAATTTTTGGGAGCTTTAATAGCTGTATATTTAATTAAGAAATTGGTTAAATAAATACAACTTTATTGCGAAATAAAAAATATTAAAAAGTAGACATCAATATTAAATAGTTTAGTAGTCGATGAATCCCCCTCCTGTTTCTCAAATTAATAAATTTATAACTAGAATTATTTTCCGTCTCAGATTACATGCTCCTTAAGTCATGAATCAATAGGAACCGAAAACAATAATTTAAAGGAGATAAAAAATGGAAATGACTTTAGTATATACGGTAATAGGGTTTGCCCTTGCCGGTTATAGCGTAATCGCTAACGACTCAATTCAAACACTAGGTACATTTATAGCTTCAAAAAAGAAATGGTTTAAATGGTACGTACTTGCAGGATCAGCTTCTAGTGTAATGATTTTAGCTTTAGCATGGGGATGGTATGTGTATGATGGTGATATTTCGTATGGAAGATTAACTAGAATACCTTATCAAGAAATTCAATGGTATCATGCAGTAGCGCCTGCAATACTCTTATTATTAACAAGAATTGGAATACCAGTATCTACTACTTTCTTAGTTCTTTCAGCGTTTGCTTCGACAGTTGTGCTTGAAAAAATGTTATTGAAAAGTGTAGTTGGTTATGGTTTAGCGGCAATGGTTGCTTACATAGCCTGGATAGCTGTATCAAAATTCATTAATGAAAAATTTGATGAAGTAGATGACAAATGGATAGGATTTTGGAGAAATGCTGTTTGGGTTTCATCTGGTTGGTTATGGTGGGTTTGGTTATCTCACGATGTAGCAAATATTGCAGTATATCTTCCAAGACAACTTGATATTACAATACTGCTGATTGTAATGGCATATTTCACTATTTTGCTATTTTACATCTTCTACATTCAAGGTGGACGGATCCAAGCAGTAGTTTTGGAAAAAACTGGAACTAGATATGCAAGATCAGCTACAATTATCAATATAATTTATGCTGCTGTTTTATTCTACTTTAAAGAACTAAACGATTTACCAATGTCAACGACATGGGTATTTGTTGGTTTATTATGCGGTAGAGAATTAGCAATTTCAACGATGAACAAGGATTATAAATTTAAATATGTTTTCCCATTAATTGGAAAAGACTTTCTTAAAATGATCTTTGGATTAAGTGTATCGGTTGGAATAGTTCTTGCTATTCACTATATAATTATTCCAAACAATTGGTTTTAAAATAGCTTTAAACCGATAACTCCAGCTAGGATTAATATAATCGAGAATATCTTAGCTGGAGTAATCTTTTCTTTTAAAAAGAAATATCCAATTAAAATAGAAAATAAAATACTCGTTTCTCTTAATGCACCAACAATTGGTATTGGTGCTTTTGTAAACGCCCATACAATTGTTATATAAGTGAAGTAATCAAGTGAACCGCCGAATATAAATATCTTTTTTCCATATTTTGCTAATCTTTGAATGATATTTTTCTCATTTTTTAAACGCATTACAAATGTGTGCAGTAATGCATTTATAACAAACACCCAGCTAATAAAGGAAATAGCTGACAAACTTACCCTTGCGCCATAACCATCTATCACAGAATACAATCCGATCCATAAACCAGTTAATAGTGAATATTGAATTATTTTTGAATTTTTTTTGGATTTATCAAATAAGCTTAAAAAAATTATTCCTAAACAAATAATTAAAATTGAAAGAAGAATAAAATTATCAAGCACTAATCCTAAAAATAAAATTGAAATTAGAGTTGCAACCAAAGGCCCTGTTCCACGTGCAATCGGATAAACCTTTGTTAAATCTCCTAGTTCATATGCGCTTAAAAGATACCATTGATATGCTTGGTGAATAATAATGCTTACAATTAAATAAGGAATACTCTCATATGTAGGTAAAGGTAAAATTATTATTGCTGTTAAAGCTAATGGTAGACGACCTAAAATTACTCCAGATAAAGCTATAACTTTATCAGAATGTTTCTTAACCATTCCATTCCATGTGGCATGTGTAATAGCTGCTATAAGAACTAATATGAAAACAGTATTATCCATTAAGAGTTAATTATTTAACTCTACCATAAATGTCTTGATATCTAACAATGTCTGTCTCTTTTAGAATTGAACCAACTTGAGCTTCCATAATTTTTACAGGTTTTTTTCCAGGATTTTGTATTCTATGAATTGCTCCTAATGGAATAAATATATGCTCATTAGGTTTTTTATTAATCATATTTTTATTTAAAGTTATTCGTGGATTACCTTTTGTAACTAACCAATGTTCTGCTCTGTGATGATGTTTTTGAAGGCTTAATATACCTTTAGGTTTTACTGATAATTCTTTAATTAAAAACTCTTTTCCCTCAAATAAATTTAAATAACTCCCCCATGGTCTATAAAAAACATTCTTTTTCTTAAAGTGTTTTCTTTTATTTTTATCATAAATTTTTAAAATCTCTTTCCAACTACCAAGATCAGACCAAGGAATGTCTAATTTAATAGCATTAATTTTATTTATTTTTTCAAGTATTGCATAATCGAAAGATTTCTCGATTGATTTTTCAAAAGCTCTTTTATTTAAGTAATAAGTATTATTTTTATATTTGCCTTTTTTAATCGCTTCAACACAACTTTTGTAAGTTTTATTTTGATATTTTTTAAAGTTATTGATTATTGAGTCTTTTCTTAAATAAAACATACCCGAATTCCAGTAACCTTTTTTCTTAATGACTTCTTTTGCTTTTGATAATTTTGGTTTTTCAATAAATTTTGTAACTTTATTTATAGTTTTAATTTTTTTAGTTAAAAAATATCCATATTCACTTGATGGGCTTGTAGGTTTTATTCCAAAAATAAATAAATTTTGATTATCTAAATTTGCTTTATTTTTTAAAAGAGCTTTATTTAAAATTTTAGACCTTTCAATTAAATGATCTGCTGCAAAAAACATTAATGGTTGCTCAAATGGAATATCTTTTATTAAAGCTGAAGCAAGGATTGCTGGTGCGGTATTTTTTTTAGCTGGTTCTAAAACTATTTTAAACTTTTTTATTTTACTTTTTTTTAAAGCTAGTTTTACTTGTCTTAAGTATTTGAGATTTGTGCTGATTATTGGAAAATCAAAAATTGGTTTATTTACTCTTTCTAAAGTTTTTTGAAGTAAACTCCATCCACCAAAATCAATAAATTGTTTTGCTTGATGTTTTTTTTTATCTGGCCAAAGTCTTGTTCCTGCGCCACCACAAAGTATTACAGGTCTAATTTTCATTAAATATCAGCGTACGTTCTAACCTCGTTTTTACCACCTGGATGAGTTGGTGCACCTTTGTATGCTGGTCCAACAGTTTGTGCATATTTCCATAAAGTACCATTACCAAAATTCATCTTTCTTGGTTTCCATTTTTTACGTCTTGCGCTTAATTCCTTCTTTGTAAGCCTTACGTTAATTGTGCCTTTTTTAGCGTCTATATCAATGATATCTCCGTTCCTTAAAAGGGCTATAGGACCACCTACAGAGGCCTCAGGGCCCACATGACCGATACAAAAGCCTCTGGTAGCCCCAGAGAACCTACCGTCTGTTATAAGGGCTACTTTCTCCCCTTTTCCTTGACCGTAGATTGCTGCAGTTGTTTGAAGCATTTCTCTCATTCCAGGACCACCTATTGGTCCTTCATATCTAATTATAATGATGTCTCCATCTTTGTACTTTCTACTTATCACTGCTTTATATGCAGCTTCTTCAGTATCAAAACATCTTGCTCTTCCTGTAAATTGTAATTTTTTTAAACCAGCTATTTTTACAATTCCACCTTCTGGAGCTAAATTACCTTTTAATCCAACAACTCCTCCTGTTGGTGAAATTGGATTATTATAAGATCTCATTACTTTTTGATTTTCTCTAAATTTTACATTTTTTAAATTTTCTCTCATGGTTTTACCTGTCACTGTCATACAGTCTCCGTGAATGTAACCACCATCCATAAGAGTTTTTAATAACATTGGAACTCCTCCCGCTTCCCACATATCTTTAGCAACATATTTTCCACCTGGTTTTAAATCAGCGAGATAAGGAGTTTTCTTAAATATTTTTGCAACATCCATTAAATCAAATTTAATTCCTATTTCATTTGCTATAGCTGGTAAGTGTAAACCTGCATTTGTTGATCCACCTGTTGCTGCAACGATTGTTGCTGCGTTTTCTAAAGATTTTCTTGTTACAATATCTCTTGGTCTAATATTTTTTGCTAATAAATTCATGACAGCTTTTCCACTATCAACTGCATATTTATTTCTCTCAATATAAGGTGCAGGTGTACCAGCAGAAAAAGGTAATGCTAAACCTATTGCTTCTGAAACACACGCCATTGTATTTGCTGTAAATTGACCACCGCAAGCTCCTGCACTTGGACAAGCTTTTAGTTCTAATTTTCTTAATGCATGAGCTGTCATTTTTTTTGAAGTATATTTTCCAACACCTTCAAATACATCAACTACTGTTACATCTTTACCTTCAAATCTACCTGGTAAAATAGAACCACCATAAATAAAAACACTTGGAACATTTAATCTAACCATCGCCATCATTAAACCTGGTAATGATTTATCACATCCTGCTAATCCAACTAATGCATCATAACAATGACCTCTTACTGTAAGTTCAGTTGAGTCTGCAATTACATCTCTTGAAATTAAAGATGATTTCATTCCCTCATGACCCATTGCAATTCCATCTGTTACAGTAATTGTGCAAAATTCTCTTGGCGTTCCTCCAGTTGCTTGAACACCTTTTTTTACAGATTGTGCTTGTTTCATTAAATTAATGTTACACGGAGCAGCTTCATTCCATGTTGATACAACTCCTACAAATGGCTTAGCAACGTCCTTTTCTGTTAAATCCATTGCATAATAAAAGGATCTTTGTGGAGCTTTATCAGCGCCTAGTGTTGTATGTCTACTTGGTAATTTTTTCTTATTAAATTTTTTCATTATAAACCTTTAAGGGTTAGTTCTATTTTTTTAACATCTTTTTCTAGATTAGCAAAGTTGCTTTTCTCTTGATCTACTATATTTTGTGGCGCACGGTCCATAAAGGATTTATTTGACAATCTAGTATCTATTTTTTTCATTTCTTCATTAATTTTTGTAATTTTCTTCTCTAGCGTTGTTTTAATCATATTTAGATCAACATCCTGGTCAAAATATAATTTGAATAACTCACCATTGATAACAATACTTGCAGATGATTTTTTTAAATCATTTTCATGAAAGTTTTTAATTCTTCCATTTTTTTTTAATATATTTTCATTGGCTGATAAAAAGTTTTTATATTCTTTATTTGTGTTTGCTGTTGAAATTTCAATAAATGATCCAGGGTTTATATTTAATTCATTTTTAAATGATCTAATTGATGTAATAAAATTAATGATATTATTAATTTCATCATAAGATTTTTTTTCATGATAATTACCTTCTAACCAATTAGCATTCATTAAAAACTCATTGCCATTTTTATCTAACTTGTTATTCAACCAAATCTCCTCTGTAACAAATGGTATAAATGGATGCAGAATTATTAAAATTTCTCTAAAAATATATGAGGATGTTTGTCTTAATTCTTTAATGTCTTCTTCATTGTTAGAATTAAATACAGTTTTAGATAGCTCTAAATACCAGTCACAAAAGGAATGCCATACAAACTGATAAATATTCTTTGCGGCTTCATCAAATCTATAGTTTTTTAAACTGTTTTCTGTCTCGTTTTTAGTTTTAACTAACTCTGATAATATCCACTTATTAATTGTTAATTTAAGATTTTCAGGTTTTTTAATGTCACTAAAATCACACTCATTTTGTCTTAAAAAATTATTAGCATTCCAAACTTTATTTAAGAAATTTCTATAACCTTTAACCCTATCTTCTGACAATTTTACATCACGACCAGGTGATGCCATTGATAATAAAGTAAATCTTAAAGCATCAGCGCTATATTTCTCAATAAGTTCTAAAGGATCAATTACATTGCCTTTTGACTTAGACATCTTTTGCCCTTTTTCATCTCTAACTAAAGCGTGAACGTATATATTTTTGAAAGGCTCTTCTTTTAAAAACTCGGTTCCCATCATTATCATTCTTGCAACCCAAAAAAATATGATGTCAAAACCTGTAACTAGAACACTCGTAGGGTAAAATTTTTCAACCTCTGGTGTTTTTTCTGGCCAACCTAATGTTGCAAAAGGCCAAAGACCTGAAGAAAACCATGTATCTAAAACATCTTCATCTCTTTTTAATTCTACATCCTTTGAGTAGAATTCTTTTGCTTGTATTTTGCACTCCTCCTCATTTTCAGCTACAAATATTTTTCCATCAGGTCCATACCAAGCAGGAATTTGATGCCCCCACCATAATTGACGAGAAATGCACCAAGGTTCAATATTATCCATCCATTGAAAATAAGTTTTAGACCAATTTTCTGGAAAAAATTTAGTCTTACCATTATTGACTACTTCTTTTGCTTTAATCGCTAAAGTTTTAGCATCAACAAACCATTGTTCTGTTAAATAAGGTTCAATAATAGAATTAGATCTATCACCATAAGGAACTTTATTAACTAACTTTTCTATTTTTTCTAAAAATTTTCCTTCTTCAAGATGTTCTAAGATTAATTTTCTTGCAGCAAATCTATCTAAACCTTTATATGGGTCAGGTGCATTGTCATTTATTTTTCCATCAGGAGTAAATATATTAATTACCTCTAACTTATTTCTAATACCTACATCATAATCATTAAAATCATGTGCTGGAGTAATTTTAACTGCACCAGTTCCTTGTTCAGGATCAGCATAGTCATCTGTTATTATTTTTATTTTTCTATTTGCTAAAGGTATTGTAACTGACTTTCCAACAATATCTTTAAACCTATCGTCTTTTGGATTAACTGCTATTGCAGTATCTCCCAACATAGTTTCAGGTCTAGTTGTTGCAATTGTTATAAATTTATCTGATCCCTCTATAGGATAATTTATATAATAGAGTTTAGAATTAACCTCCCTTTGATCAACCTCTAAATCAGATATTGCTGTTTTTAAAACAACATCCCAGTTAACAAGTTTTTTAGATTTATAGATTAATTTTTTATTATAAAGATCAACAAATACTTTAATTACCGACTTAGATAAATTTTCATCCATTGTAAAAGCATTACGAGACCAATCACAAGAACATCCAAGTTTTTTAAGTTGATTGATTATTATATCGCCATACTGATTTTTCCATTCCCATACTTTTTTAATAAATTTTTCTCTGCCTAAATCATTTTTTTTAACACCATCTTTTGCAAGTTTTTTTTCAACTAATGCTTGGGTTGCAATACCAGCATGATCCGTTCCTGGTTGCCATAAAGTTTCATAATTATTCATTCTATGAAATCTTGTTAAAACATCTTGAATTGAGTTATTTAAAGCATGGCCCATATGAAGGCTACCAGTTACATTTGGTGGAGGTATTACAATTGAGAACTTTTTTGCATTTTCTTTGGGTTTAAATAATTCATTTTTTTCCCAGTAATCGTAGATTTTATTCTCAACATTATTATGCTCATATTTATCAAAACTCATTGATTTGTTTTATAAATTAATCAAATTAATAAACAATAATGAAAATCATTGCTAAATTTATAGACTAATCATCAAAATGGATTATACAAATGTCGATTACCAAATATTTTATATTTGATGGCAACGTGGCGGAATGGTTACGCAGAGGATTGCAAATCCTTGTATCCCGGTTCGATTCCGGGCGTTGCCTCCAAAATAAGTATTGAGATAAATTTTAAAAAAAGTAAGTTGTGAAAAAATATTCCTCGGTAGCTCAGTTGGTAGAGCAGTTGACTGTTAATCAATTGGTCGCAGGTTCGAGTCCTGCCCGAGGAGCCAAATCAACTAAACAGCTTTAGAAGTATTTATCTGTGCTATCTGTAAATTTTTTCCAAATTTAATTTTTTGATCCTGAGTTAACTCTGAATAAACTTTGACTAAAAAGTTATAGTTTACATTCATGTGTCCCTCTTTTGATTTATCAAGATTTACTAAATATTCTGAAAAATCCTCAAAGAAATAGTTAATTGGTACTTTCAAGTAATTTGAAAGTTGTAGCAATCTAATAGAACTTACACCGTTAGTTCCTTTTTCATACTTTTGAATTTGTTGAAATGTTACGTTTATAGCTTTTGCTACTTTAGTTTGAGTTAAACCTAGTGCTAATCTTCTTAACTTGAGCTTATTGCCAAGATGTTTGTTAAAATTTTCTTCCATTTAAGACCCCTCTTTAAATAAAAATAATAACTGAGTTAATCTAAATCAAAAACTTTATGCAAGTAAAATAATTTTTAAAAAAAATGGTTTTTTTAACTTATTCCAAACCTGTCAAGTAACTTTTACGAAGTCTTTAGAATTATTTTAAAGAATTTGGCTTAAAAAAAGCTTAGTTCTGTCACTCTTTGGATTTGCAAAGAATTCTTTCGTATCTGCCTTCTCTATTATCATGCCTTCATCCATAAAAATTACCTCATCAGCGACTTCTTTAGCAAATCCCATCTCATGTGTGACAACAATCATCGTCATTCCACCTTTTGCAAGACTTACCATTGCATCAAGTACTTCTTTGATCATCTCTGGGTCTAATGCTGAAGTTGGCTCATCAAATAACATGATTTTTGGCTGCATACACAATGCTCTTGCTATCGCACATCGCTGTTGTTGACCTCCAGATAGTTGTCCAGGAAATTTGTTTGCTTGATCGTCTATTTGAACTTTTTTAAGTTGGTCTAAAGCTAGTTCTTGAGCTTCTTTTTTTGGCATTTTTTTTACCCAAATAGGTGCAAGTGTACAATTATCTAATATTGAAAGATGTGGAAATAAATTAAATTGTTGGAAAACCATTCCAACCTCTGCTCTTATTTTTTCAATATCTTTTGTTTTTTCCGATAGTTCATTTCCATCGACAACTATATCTCCTTCTTGGTGCTCTTCTAATCTATTAATGCATCTAATCAGAGTAGATTTACCCGATCCAGAGGGACCACAGACCACAATTTTTTTATTTGCTTCAACCTCAAGATTTATGTTTTTTAAAACTTGAAAATCACCGAACCATTTATTCATATTTTGAATTTTTATAATTGGATCTGACATTTATTATCTCTCAGTTTTGTATTTAGCTTCTAAGTTATAACTATATTTACTCATTGCATAGCATATAATCCAAAATATTATGGATGCAAAAATATATCCTTCCATAGCAAAGCCTAACCATTTTGGATTTGTTTTTGCTAAGGCAAGCATTCCTGCTAATTCAGCTAAACCAACTACAAAAATTAAAGGTGTATCTTTTACTAAGGCTAAAAATGTATTTGCTATTCCAGGTATTACTAATTTTAGTGCTTGAGGTAAAATTACAAAAATATGCATTTTCCAATAACCCATTCCTAAAGATTTAGCAGCATCATATTGACCTCTAGGTAATGATTGTAAACCTCCTCTAATAACTTCAGCGCAGTAAGCAGCTTCGAACAATGTAATTGCAATAATTACTCTTACTAATTTATCCATAAAAAAATCCTCAGGAAGAAACATTGGAAACATTACGGATGACATAAATAATACAGTAATTAACGGAACACCTCTCCAAAATTCAATATAACAAATTGATATATATTTTATTACTGGAAGATTAGATCTTCTTCCTAATGCAAAAACCATACCTAGAGGAAAACAGAAAATTAGACAGAAAAAAGAAACTATAAAAGTAAGTGACAATCCTCCCCATGCTCCTGTTTCTACCCATTGTAAACCAAATGATCCACCAGAAATTAAATAGTAAATAACTAAATATGCAATCACTGGATAAATAATAACATAATATAATGCTAGATATTTTTTCAAATTTTCTTTCATGAAATATCCAACAAAACCTAGTGCTATAACTAATATGAATGCAGTATTAATCCTCCAATGAAATTCGTTAGGATACATTCCATACATAAATCGTCTGAACCAAACTTTAATATATGTCCAACAAGCACCCGTACCTGTACAAGCATCTTTTGAGTCGCCTGAAATAGTGGCGTCTAAAATCATCCAGCTTAGAGATTGAGGAAGAACTTTTATAATTGAAAATAATATTAATAAAGTTAACAAAGCATTAAAATTATTGGTATTTATATTCTTGTTTAATAAATCTAAAGTGTTATTTCCTGAATAATCTATTCTCATCATATTTAACCCAATTAATCCTAAGATTAATGGAAACAAATTAGTTAAGGAGCCTGGTAAAAAAAATGTTAAATTTATTTTTAAAAAAGCATTTGATATTACATCAATTAAACTTACTAAAACAAAAAAAGAACCAATAATAGAATAGTTTTTAATGTTATTTCTGTTAGGCTTAAAAAAATTAAATGTTTGCATCGTTTACTTTTCTTTAATTTCAATTTTTTTGTTATACCAATTCATTATTGCTGCAATAGTTAAACTAATAGTTAGATAGGTTAACATTGTTATTGAAACAATTTCTATTGCTTTACCTGTCTGCATCAAAGCGGTGCCTGCAAAAACAAGTACTAAATCAGGGTATGCAATAGCAGCTGCCAAAGATGAATTTTTGGTTAAATTTAAATATTGGTTTGTTGTAGGTGGTATAATAATTCTTAATGCTTGAGGCATAATAACTAATTTTAAAACTTGATTAGGCGTCAAACCAACTGATGCTGCAGCTTCTTTTTGGCCTTTGCTAACTCCCTCAATTCCAGCTCTGACACATTCTGCTACAAAAGTAGAAGTATATAAGGATAATGCTAGAACTAATGCTATTAATTCAGGTGGTAAACTTATTCCACCTTCGTATATGTAAGAAATTTTTGATAATTTTTTAAGCTCGGGTAATTCAAATCCTAAAGACACTCCTCCAAATAAAAATGACAAAAGAGGCAAAACAATTAAAAGAGCTACTGAATAAAGAAGTACTGGAATTTGTTTACCTTGTGTGTCTCTTAATTTGTTTGCGTAATTCCTTAATAAAATAATTGAAATTATTGCTGCAAGACCACAATATAGAAATATATTCAAATTTTCCCATACCATTGCTGGTATGTAATAGCCTTTTACAGTCATATAAGTTACCCCAAACCACGCATTAGCTTTCTCTGGCATAGGTAAGGCTCTAAGAGCTGCGTAATACCAAAAGAAGATCTGTAACAGTAAAGGAATATTTCTAAAAAACTCCACATACCATGCGGCTGAGTTTTTTATTAGATAATTCGATGATAATCTTGCTACACCAATAATAACACCTAGTATTGTACAAATAATTATACTTATAAAAGAAACTAACAAAGTATTTAAAAGTCCAACTAAAAAAGCACGGGCGTAAGAGTCTGATCCACTATATTCAATTAAAGAAAACTGAACATCAAATGATGATTCTTGTGATAAAAAATCAAAACCAAAGTCAATACCTCTATTATCCATATTGATCTGGGCATTCAGGGTTAAAAACCCAAAAATAAGAACAACAAATAGTATTGCTAAAATCTGAGGTATAAATTTTTTTATAATGTTGTTCATCGGAATTTATAATAAAAAAAAGGGCTAGAAATATCTAGCCCTTTTTAATTAATTTAAAATCAAATTATCTTGCTGGAGGTACGTATAATATTCCACCTTTAGTCCATAATTCATTTGGACCTCTATCAGGTAGAATTCCAGTGTCTGCTATATTTCTTTTGTAGCTTTCACCATAGTTACCGACTTGTTTGATAATTCTTAAGTTCCATTCGTTATCTAAACCAAAAGCTGCACCTAATTCACCTTCAGCACCAACTAATCTTTTGATTGCAGGATTGTTTGAAGTTTTCATCATGTCAGCATTTGAAGAGTCAACACCATATTCTTCTGCTTCGATCATAGTATTTAAAGACCATCTTACTATATCTTCCCAAACAGAATCACCTTGACGTACAACTGGTCCAAGTGGCTCTTTTGAAATAGTTTCAGGTAATACTACGTGATCATTTGGAGCTGATAATTTAGTTCTTTGTGCAGCAAGACCAGATTTATCTGTAGTGTATGTGTCACATCTACCTGCATCATAAGCAGCTACGACTTCATCAGCTTTTTCAAAAACTACTGGCTCATATGAAATTCCTTTAGAATCAAAGAAGTCTCTCATATTAAGCTCTGTTGTAGTTCCTAAGTTTGTACAAACAGAAGTTCCATTTTTAAATTCACTTGTAGATGCAATTCCTGAACCTTTTCTTACCATGAAACCTTGTCCATCATAAAAATTTACACCAACAAATGTTAAACCAATGTCAGCATCTCTTGATAGTGTCCAAGTTGTATTTCTTGATAAAATGTCAATTTCACCTGAAGTAAGCGCAGTAAATCTTTCTTTTGCACTTAAAGGAGTGAACTTAACTTTAGTTGCATCTCCTAATGTAGCAGCCGCAACAGCTCTACATACATCAACATCTATTCCTGTCCAATTTCCAGACTCATCAGCGTTTGAAAATCCAGGTAGACCTTGAGAAACACCACATCTTACGAATCCTCTTTTTTTTGTGTTCTCAAGAGTTTTTGATTTCTTAGCAGCCATTGTTTCTGTTGAAAATGCAAATAGCACAGCAAACATAGCAACTACAGAAGTCAATTGTTTTATTATTTTAAACATTATTTTCCTCTTTTTATTATTTATTTGTTAACAAATTATTCAAAAAGTAATTTTTGAATACTCGAGTAAAGCAGAAAGTAATACAACCATCAATGGTAAAATAACCTCATCATTGTTGATCAATTAAGATGGCGCGCCCTGAAGGATTCGAACCTCCGACCCTCGGTTTAGAAATCTACTTACGATTTCATTTGGTTTTTAGCTATAACTCAAATACAATCTATTGGATAGTATTGTTGAAATAAAAAAATACACAAAAATACCTATTAAAAAAGCAAGTAAAATTAATCATGTTTCAAATTGAAACATGATTTTTACACAAATTTAACACAAGTATATTTTTATTTGACCATCGGTTTATTTAACCGAGGATATTTATTGATAAAATTTAGAACATTTTTTTAATTGTGAAAAATTAATTTTGTTTCCAGTAATAATTTTTTTTTTTTCAGCAACTTCAATAGAAGAATGGATTACTGTAAATATATCTAAATCATTTTTATCAGCCCATGTTTTAGAGGTATTAACAAAATTTATATTTTCACCGCTAATTAATGCAGTTCTAGTTTCATTATTAAGTTTTGGTTTTTTTTGTGAAAAACTTTTCAAATAATATAGCCATTGGTCTAAAATATTATTATTTAATATTTTTGTTTTAAAAATAGAAATATCAATATTATTTATTTTACCATTACAAGTTCCAAAACCAAATCTTGAAATTTGAAGATTATCAACTTTTACTTTTTTGCAAGATATTAATGAACTTGTATTTTGTTTCATTAGAAAATTGATAATTTCATATTCAGAAAAAGATGAGTTAATATAACCATTATTATCTAGTTTCATATCATATCCAAATGTCACTGAACAATTAGAAGTAAGGTAATTTTTCAAAGACTTGTAGCTCGCATCAATATTTTTACCTATATAAAGATCAATTTTTTCTATAGGTTTAAATTTGCTAGGTGTTGAACCGTTGCCTTCGATGTTAAATATAAAATAAAAAAAAATAAAAAAAATTGAAAACTTTTTAAGATTCATAATTTAAATAATCTTATTAGAAAAATTAGATAATTATTACACAAATCCAACACAAGTTTGTATTAAAATCACTGATGAATTTAAAAAAATTAGATAAATGGCGCGCCCTGGAGGATTCGAACCTCCGACCCTCGGTTTAGAAAACCGATGCTCTATCCAGCTGAGCTAAGGGCGCAAAAAAATACTTTATAATACTAATTTAATTTTTGAAAAGATATTTTTTAAATAATATTAGTATTGTTAATAGCTCAACCCTACCTATTATCATGAAAATTATTAAATAAATCTTTGATGAAAAAGAAAGATTATAAAAATCAAAATTAGCAAGCTCAAACATAC
>CABZDY010000012.1 GCA_902524635.1 uncultured Pelagibacteraceae bacterium | reverse complement strand
CCTTAAGTCTATTTGTAATTGTAGCATTAACTGAAATAATGCAAATTGGAGTTATGAAAGTTGTTAATATTACAAATAAAATTGAAATACCATCTATACCAACTTTATAATTTATAAATCCTGATATCCATTCTCTATTTTCTACAAACTGAAAGTCTACTGAATTTTTATCAAAAACATACCAAAGATATAAAGATAATAAAAAATTCGCTAAAGAAATAAATAAAGCCACATATTTGGAACTTTGATATTTTCCACTTGATGATTTTTTGAATAATATAAATAAAGCACCTATTGTAGGTAGCAAAATTAAGGACGATAAAATTGGAAAGTTCATTAGTTTAATATCAGTATTGTTAGTAAAACTGAAAATCCAATTAACATAACAAATGCATATTGATAAATAAATCCAGATTGAAATTTGACTGCTTTAATTGATAAATTTTTAATTAAAATTGAAATCCCATCAGGACCAAATTTATCTATTATTGATCCATCAACTTTTTTCCATAAAAACTTTCCAATTTTTTTTGAAGGATTGACGAATAAATAATCGTACATTTCATCGAAGTACCATTTCTTAACTAAAAATTGATAAATTGGTTCATTCATTTCTTTAAGTCCATTTACTATGTTTGTGTTTTTTAGATATAAGTAATAAGAAAATGGAATTGCAGATGTAACAAGTATAGGCGTTAAAAACAAAAACCACGTTGGTGGTTGATCTGTACTTAGGGGTTCTAAAAATTTTATAGATTGAGCCCAAAATTCATATGCTATTTCATGACCTATAAACAAACCTTTAAAGGCCATACCTGCAAAAATAGCTCCTATTGCTAAGATAATTAAAGGAGCAATCATAACAAAAGGAGACTCGTGTACTTTATGAATACTAAGTTCTTTATTATTAAAATTACCATGGAATGTTTTAAATATAAGTCTCCAGGAATAAATTGATGTTAACAAAGCTGTGACTATACCCACAAAAGCTGCAAGCATTCCAACTCCATTTCCTCTTAAGTATGCAAATTCTATTATTGCATCTTTTGAATAAAAACCTGATAAAAAAGGAAAACCTGTTAAAGCAAGAGTTCCAATAAGCATTAGCACATATGTGTATGGAAGTTTCTTTATAACTCCACCCATTTTATTTATATCTTGTTCCTCATGAAATGAGTGAATTACAGCGCCAGCTCCTAAGAATAACAAAGCTTTGAAAAAGGCATGGGTAAATAAATGAAACATCGCTACATTGTAAGCACCAACTCCAGCGGCAAAGAACATATAGCCTAATTGACTACAAGTAGAATAGGCTATAATTTTTTTTATATCATTTTGTACAAGCGCAACTGTTGCTGCAAAGAAAGCAGTAGTCATTCCAATTATTGTTATAACTGTGAGAGCTAATGGAGAGTATTCATATATAGGTGAGCATCTAACAATCAGAAACACTCCTGCTGTTACCATTGTTGCTGCATGTATCAATGCAGATACTGGTGTTGGGCCCTCCATAGCATCAGGCAGCCAGGTATGTAATAAAAATTGAGCTGATTTACCCATTGCTCCAATTAATAGAAGTAAACAAATCAAATCAATAATTTCTATATTAATACCTATAAAATTTATTTTTTTATCTAATACGTTTGGGATTTGTTCAAAAACCTCATCATAATTGACTGTACCAAAAATATAAAAAATCAGAAAAATTCCAAGTGCTAAACCAAAGTCACCAACTCTATTTACAACAAATGCTTTTATTGCTGCCTTATTTGCACTTTCTTTTTTAAACCAAAATCCAATTAAAAAATATGAGCACAGACCTACACCTTCCCAGCCAAAAAATAGTTGAATAAAATTATCTGAACTTACTAAAGTTAACATTGCAAAAGTAAATAAGGACAAATATGCCATAAATCTTGTTTTATGAGGATCATGTGACATGTATCCAATTGAATAAATATGAACCAAAGCTGAAACAAAATTTACTACAACAAACATAACTGCTGATAAGGCATCAATTTTTATTGACCAGTTAACATTTAATGTCCCAGAATTGATCCAAGTAGCTATAACAAGATTGTTTAAATAATCTGAACTAATAACTTTATACAAAACAAATAAAGAGATTATTGCTGAAATACTCACTAACGAACTTGTCAAAATTTGAGAATTTCTGTTCCCAATTTTCTTTCCAAAAAAACCACTAATTACAGCTCCTATTAGAGGTAGAAATAAAATTAGGTATTCCATTTTATCCTTTTAAATTTTTAATCTCTTCAACTCTTATTGTGTCTGAATTTCTAAAATAAACCACAATTATGGCTAATCCGATAGCTGCCTCAGCGGCGGCAACTGTTAAAATAAATAGAGTAAATATTTGTCCACTTAAATCATTTATAAATATAGAAAAGGCAACTAGATTTATGTTTACTGCAAGCAAAATTAACTCAATACTCATTAAAATTACTATTACATTTTTTCTATTTAAAAAAATACCAACAATACCAATTGTAAATATTATAGCAGCTAATGTTAAATAATGTCCTAAGCCTATGCTAAGCATCTATTTTAACTCCTTTGTTTTTCTCGACGTCAACTAAGTCAACACCTTCATCTCTTTCTCTAGAAATTTGCTTAACATAACTTTGTCTTTTAACTCCAGCTCTTTCCCTGTATGTTAAAACAATTGCTCCTATCATAGCAACCAGCAATATCATTCCCGAAATTTGAAATAAAAGTATGTAGTCTGTGTATAAAACATTACCAATAGATCTAGTGTTTGTGACATCAGAAGATATATTTACTGAAAGACTATTTAACAAATCGGGTTTATATTTCCATCCTCCAATTACAATTATAAGTTCAAAGAAAATAATTAAACTAACTAATAAACCAATTGGGATATGGGTTCCACCATCCCATCTTGAACTAAACCATTGACCCTTTTGTTCGGCTACATTTAACATCATCACAACAAATAAAAACAAAACCGCAACAGCTCCAACATAAACTATGAGCATAATCATTCCTAAAAATTCTGCACCTATCATAATGAACAAACAAGATATGCTAATGAAATCTAAGATTAAAAAAAATACTGAGTGAACCGTATTTTTTGAAACGGTTACCATTACTGCAGAAATAATTGCAATTAACGAAAAAAAGTAGAAGAAAACTGAATGTGCAATCATAAGATTATCTGTGAGAACTATCAGCCTTAATATTTGCAGCTAAAATATTTTCCCACCTGTCTCCATTTTCCAAAAGTTTTTCTTTTGTATAATAAAGCTCTTCTCTAGATTCTGTTGCAAATTCAAAATTCGGGCCTTGAACAATTGCATCTACAGGGCATGACTCCTCACAAAGACCACAGTATATACACTTAAGCATATCAATATCATATCTTACTGTTTTTCTACTTCCATCATCTCTTTCTTTAGATTCTATTGTAATAGCTTGAGCGGGACATACAGCTTCACAAAGCTTACAAGCAATACATCTTTCCTCACCGTTAGGATATCTTCTTAGGGCATGTTCCCCTCTAGATCTTGTCCCCAATGAACCCTTTTCAAAAGGATAGTTAATTGTCTTTTTTGCCTTAAATGTCTCTTTTATTGCAATTAATAAACCAGTAACAAAATCGATCATGAATATGGTTTTTAATAATCTTGAAATTTTCATTTATTTTCCTGGTAGTAAATCAAAATATAGTAAAAAACTTGAAGTTAATACAACATAAAACAGTGAAAATGGTAGAAATATCTTCCAACCAAGCTTCATAAGTTGGTCATATCTATATCTTGGCACAGTCGCTTTAACTAAAGCAAATAAGATAAATAAAAATAAGATTTTAAAGATTAACCAAAATGGACCTGGAATGGCATTAAATGGAAAGATATCTATTGGAGTCAACCAGCCACCTAAAAATAAAACTGACCCCATTGCACACATTAATAAAATGTTTGCATACTCTCCTAACCAAAACATAGCGTACATCATTCCTGAATATTCAGTCTGATATCCAGCTACTAATTCTGCTTCAGCTTCAGGTAAATCAAATGGAGGACGATTTGTTTCTGCTAATGCAGAAATAAAAAAAATTACAAACATGGGAAATAAGGGAATTACAAACCATAAATTTTGTTGCGCCATAACTATGTCACTTAAGTTTAAAGATCCAACACATAACAAAACATTAATTATAATAACTCCAATTGAAACTTCATAAGATACCATTTGTGCAGCGGATCTGATTGCACCTAAAAAAGGGTATTTAGAGTTTGAAGCCCATCCTCCCATAATTATTCCATAAACACCTAATGATGAAACTGCAAAAAGATATAGAATACCAACATTGATATCAGCTAAAACAAAACCTTCCCCAAATGGAATTACAGCCCATGATATTAAAGCTAATGTCATAGTCACAACTGGAGCTAATACAAAAACAAGCTTATTTGAACTTGCAGGAATTATAATTTCTTTAAAAATATATTTTAAAGCATCTGCTAATGATTGAAGTAAACCAAATGGTCCAACAACATTAGGTCCACGCCTTTTTTGAACAAAGGCCCACACTCTTCTATCAAGCCAGACTATCATCGCTACAGAAACTAAAACAGGCACTAAGAGAAAAAATATTTTATAAACTTCAGTAAACAATATTGAAAAATATGATTCCATTATCCCTCTGTTCCAGTTTTTTTCAAATTTGCTCTTGCGTATCTACATTCTGACATTGTTTTTGATGCTCGAGCAATTGTATTGGAGTAGTAATAATCAATATCTTCAATTAGTAGTTTTTCATCATTTAATGTATATGAAGGTACTTCAAAATTTTTAATATTTTCATTATTTAAATAGTCCTGCATAAATTTAAGTAGTTCTTCTTTATTATTAAATAAAGTGCTTCCATTAATAACAGATGATAATTCATTAATTATTTGCCAATCTTCTTTAGCATCTCCAGGTGGATATGATGCTTTATAAGCTTTTTGCAGTTTTCCTTCTAAGTTTGTGAAATAACCATCTTGTTCAGTATATGCGGCACCTGGCAATATAAGATCCGCCATGCCTGCACCTTTATCACCATGACTTCCTACATAAATTATAAATTCATTATTCTTTTTAATTTTGAGATTGTCTTGACCTAATAAAAAAATAATTTCTGCCTCACTATCTTCGATTTTTTTAAGAGTTTTATTGCTACCATCGTTTGATGAGAAAATACCTAAATCATAGGAACCAACGGCTGATGCATCGTTTGATAAAATATTTAATGAATTCCAGTTATCATTGATCTTATTAATGCTAGTTAAATACTTTTTTAATTCTTCAAATATATATGCACCATTGCTGCTATTTAATATTGATTGACCTAAGATTATTACTGGTTTTTTTGAGCTGGCTATTTTGTTAGATAGTTTGTGTTCGTTTTTAATTAGTTGATTGATTATTTTTGAATGATTACCTAAAACTTTATAAGGATAAGTTAAATCACCAACATCCTCTAAAGAATATATTTCGGTTTTATTTTTTAAATAAGTTTTTCTTATTCTTGAGTTTAAAATAGTTGCCTCAAACCTGGGGTTTGTGCCTATTAATAATATTAGATTACTTTCTTCAATCCCTTCTATACTAGAATTAAATAAATAGTTATTTCTGTTTTCAAAATTTATATAAGTATGGTTAGATCTAGAGTCTAAATACTTAGAATTTAGTGTTTTTTGAAATAAGTTTTTAACAGCAAACATGGTTTCCATGTTTGTCATATCGCCAGTTAAGCCAACAATTTTCTCTGGGGATGAATTTGAAATTTTTTCTACAATTTTTTTATATGCATTTTGCCAACTTATTTTTTCAAAATTTCCGTTATTTTTTATAAGCGGCGTGTCTAACCTTTGATTTTTTAATCCATCACATGCGTATCTTGTTTTGTCAGAAATCCATTCCTCATTAATTTCTTCATTTATTCTTGGTAAAACTCTTTTTACTTCCCAATCGTAAGTGTCTACCCTGATATTAGATCCAACAGCATCCATAACATCAATTGTTTCAGTTTTTTTAAGCTCCCAGGGTCTTGCTTCAAATACGTAAGGTTTAGATGTTAATGCGCCTACTGGACATAAATCTATAACATTAGCTGACATTTCAGACTCCATTGATTTCTCTAGATATGTTGTAATTTCCATGCTTTCTCCTCGTCCTATCGCACCTAACTCTGTTACTCCCGCAACTTCTGTGGCAAACCTGATACATCTAGTACAGTGAATACATCTTGTCATTTGTGTTTTTATTAATGGACCCATATATTTTTCAGGTACGTATCTTTTATTCTCTTTAAATCTTGACTTATCAATTCCATAAAACATTGATTGATCCTGTAAATCACACTCTCCACCTTGATCACAAACGGGACAATCTAAAGGATGATTGGCTAGTAAAAACTCCATCACACCCTTCCTTGCTTTTTCAACTTTTTCTGTATTTGTTTTAATAACCATTCCTTCAGCTATAGGCATTGCGCATGAAGCTATAGGTTTTGGTGATTTTTCCATTTCAACCAAACACATACGACAATTTCCAGCTATAGAAAGTTTTTCGTGATAACAAAATCTTGGTATTTCAGCTCCAGCTTGTTCACAAGCCTGGAGTACAGTTAAACCATCTTCAACTTCAATGTCAATATCATTTACTTTTAGTTTAGGCATTTTCTTTTTCTAATAAATGTTGATCTACTAAGTATGGAATATTTTTTTGTTTTTTCACTAAAGGATCAAATTTATTTCTTTCAAGTATTTCATCTTTAAAATGTCTGATTAAACCTTGAACTGGCCAAGATGAACCTTCTCCAAAAGCACAAATTGTATGACCTTCTATTTGTTTAGTTACATCAAACAGCATATCTACTTCATCGGGCGTTGCTTCACCAGCGGCCATTCTTTCTAGCATTCTCCACATCCATCCAGATCCTTCTCTACAAGGCGTGCATTGACCACAACTTTCGTGTTTATAAAATCTAGCTATTCGTGCCATACACTTAATAATGTCTTGGTCATTATTGATCACGACAATCCCAGCTGTTCCTAATCCTGTCTTATTTTCTACACATTCATCAAAATCCATTTTCATATTGTCACAAATTTCTTTTGGCAACATTGGCATCGAAGAACCACCGGGTATCACGGCTTTAAGATTATCCCATCCACCAACAACACCTCCAGCATGAGTTTCGATTAATTCTTTAAGTGGAACTCCCATTTCTTCCTCAACATTACATGGATTATTTACATTTCCTGAAATACAATAAATTTTTGTGCCTGTGTTTTTAGGTCTGCCAAGAGAGCTAAACCATTTTGCGCCTCTTCTTAAAATTGTAGGAACTGCCGCAACAGTTTCAACGTTATTGATGATTGTAGGGCATCCATATAAACCAATTAATGCAGGAAATGGGGGTTTTAATCTTGGTTGTCCTTTTTTCCCTTCCAAACTCTCAAGCAGTGCCGTTTCCTCTCCACAAATGTAGGCACCAGCACCATAATGAATATAAATGTCCAAATCCCATCCTGAATTTAATGCATTTTTACCAATTAAATTATTTTTATAGGCCTCATCAATTGCAGTTTGAAGTTTTTGTCCTTCATTAAAGTATTCACCTCTAATATAAATATAGCATTTATGGGCATTAACTGCGTATGAAGCAATTAAACACCCTTCTATTAATTTGTGGGGTTCAAATCTTAATATATCTCTATCTTTACATGTCCCAGGCTCAGACTCATCGGCATTAATAACTAAATAATGTGGTCTAGACCCCACTTCTTTAGGTGCGAATGACCATTTTAGACCAGTTGGAAAGCCCGCTCCACCACGTCCTCTAAGTTCAGAAGATTTAACTTCATTAATGATCCATTCTCTTCCTTTTTCTAAAATTTCTTTTGTTCCATTCCAATCATTTCTTAATTTTGCAGACTCAATATCTGCACCACTGTCATTGTATAAATTTTGAAATATTCTATCTTTGTCTTTAAGCATTTTTGTTTCCTAATAAAGTTTTTCGATTATTAACTGGTTCTGCATTTATTCTTCCTGAATAAGATCCTGGTTTTGGGTCTTTGTTTTGGTATATCGTCTCAATAATTTCTTCAAGCTTTTTGTCATTCAAATCTTCATAATAGTGCTCATTAACTTGCATCATTGGAGCGTTAACACATGCGCCAAGACATTCAACCTCCATCCAAGAAATTTTCCCATCATCTGATAACACATTTTCTTTTTCAGATATCTTATTTTTACAAACTTTTACTAAATCATACGCACCTCTAAGCATACAAGGTGTTGTAGTACAAACCTGAAAGAAATATTTACCAACTGGTGAAAGATTATACATCGAATAAAAAGTAGCTACTTCATAAACTTTTATATAAGGCATGTCTAAAAATTTAGCTATGTATTTCATTGCTTGCAAAGGTATCCAATTATCATTCTGCCTTTGAGCTATGTATAGCAAAGCCATAACTGCACTCTGTTGTTTACCATCTGGATAATTAGAAATTATTTTATTTGCAGCCGCCATACTTTTATCATTAAACTGAAAAGTGTCTGGCTGTTCTTTGTGAATTTTTTTTATACTCATCTATCGACCTCTCCAAAAACTATATCCATTGAACCTAAAACCGCAGGTACATCAGCAAGCATATGTCCTTTTATTAAATAATCCATAGCTTGAAGGTGTGTAAATCCAGGGGCTCTGATCTTGCATTTGTATGGTTTGCTTGAGCCATCTGAAATTAGATAAACACCAAATTCTCCTTTTGGTGCCTCAACTGCAGCATATATTTCATCTTCTTCAACCCTATATCCCTCTGTAAATAACTTAAAATGATGGATTAAAGCCTCCATAGACTGTTTAAGTTCTTTTTTAGGTGGAGGAGAAATTTTTCCATCTTCAGTTTTAATTGGTCCATTTGGAATATTTTGTAAACATTGTTTAATAATTTTTATACTTTCTCTCATTTCTTCAATTCTACAAAGATATCTATCATAGCAATCTCCATTTTTCCCAACAGGAATTTTAAAGTCTAAATCATCATAACAATCGTAAGATTGACTTCTTCTCAAATCCCAAGCTACACCAGAGCCTCTTAACATAACTCCTGAAAAAGAATAATCTAGTGCATCTTGTTTTGATACTATTCCTATATCTACATTTCTTTGTTTAAATATTCTGTTATCGGTAAGTAAAGTTTCTAAATCATCAATAATTTTTGGAAATTTTTCACAAAATTCACTGATATCATTATCAAGTCCAGCAGGAAGATCTTTATGTACTCCACCTGCTCTAAAATAATTGGCATGCAACCTTGATCCAGATACCCTCTCATAAAATCCCATTAATTTTTCTCGTTCCTCAAATCCCCATAAAGTTGGTGTTAACGCGCCAACATCCATTGCTTGAGTAGTTACATTTAATATATGACTTAATATTCGTCCTATCTCGCAGAAAATCACTCTAATGTATTTCGCTCTAGAAGGAACTTCAATTTTGAGAATTTTTTCTATAGCTAAAGCAAATGCATGTTCCTGATTCATTGGTGCTACATAATCAAGACGATCAAAATAAGGAACAGCTTGTATATAAGTTTTGTTTTCTATTAACTTCTCAGTGCCTCTATGCAATAATCCTATGTGGGGATCCGCTTTTTCAACCACTTCTCCATCTAATTGAAGTATTAATCTTAAAACTCCATGCGCCGCAGGATGTTGTGGTCCAAAATTTAAATTTAATGTTTTTTTTTCTTTTGCCATTAGCTTTTTTTAATTTCTTTGATGTATTTGGTTCCTTCCCAAGGACTATCATAATCAAAATTTCTGTAGTTTTGTTCTAATTTCACAGGTTCATAAATCACTTTTTTTTGTTCTTCACTATAACGAACCTCATTATGGCCAGTAAGCGGAAAATCTTTTCTTAAAGGATGTCCCTCGAATCCATAATCAGTTAAAATTCTTCTTAAATCAGGATGGTTTTTAAAGTTTAACCCATACATATCAAACACTTCTCTTTCCATCCAATTTGCTGCGGGAAATATTGATGTTAAAGAGGAAATTACTTCATTCTCTTTTATTGAGTAATTAATAATAATTCTTTGATTATATTCATGACTTAAAAGTAAATAAACCATCTTAAATCTATTTTCATTTTCTGGGTAATCTACAGCTGTAATTTCGATTAATTGCCTAAATTTAGTTTCTTTATTAGTCTTTAAAAAGGAAATAACTTCAACTAATTCATCATGATCTATGTTTATATAAATGTTATCATGCTTTATAAATGAATTATTTATTTTTGATGTTAATTCGGAATTTAAAAACTTTTCCAAGTCCTCAAGATTTTTCATTATTATCTTTCTAAAGAACCTTTATTTCTAATTTTTTTCTGTAATTGTAAAATCCCATAAAGTAATGCTTCAGCTGAAGGAGGGCATCCAGGAACATATACATCAACAGGTACCACTCGATCGCAACCTCTCACTACAGAGTATGAATAATGATAGTAGCCTCCACCATTTGCACAACTTCCCATAGATATTACATACCTGGGTTCGGGCATCTGGTCGTAAACTTTTCTTAATGCTGGAGCCATTTTATTTGTTAGCGTACCTGCTACTATCATCACATCTGATTGACGCGGTGATGCTCTTGGCGCTGCACCAAATCTTTCAAGATCATATCTTGGCATAGATGTTTGCATCATTTCAACAGCACAACATGCTAATCCAAATGTCATCCAATGCAATGAACCAGTTCTTGCCCAATTAACTAGATTGTCTAGTGATGTAGTTATGTAACCGTTATCACTAAAGTCTTGGGCTAATTGTTTAAACTCTTCTGGAATATCTTTTTTTTTATCTTGTAAATTCATTTTACTCCCAATCTAAAGCTCCTTTTTTCCACTCGTAAATAAATCCAACAGTTAAAATAAATAAAAATAACATCATAGAGCTGAAACCATATAAACCGATTTCACCTAGTGAGATTGCCCATGGAAATAGAAATGCGATTTCTAAATCAAATATTATAAATAATATTGCAACCAAGTAAAACCTGACATCAAATTCCATTCTAGAGTCATTGAAAGGTTCAAACCCACATTCATAAGCTGAAAGTTTCTCTGGATCAGGTTTGCTTGGAGCAGCAATATAATTAACTGCTACAAAAGCAAGACTTAAGCCTAGAGCTATTATCAAGAATAATATTATCGGTAGATAATCTTTTAAAAATTCCGCAAGCATTTGATTCCTATGTAACAACTATTATATCAACTAAAAGTGAAGATATGTCACATTTTTATGCCTAGTTTTACTTAAATAATGGCGGGAGTGAAGGGACTCGAACCCTCGGCCCCCTGCGTGACAGGCAGGTGCTCTAACCAACTGAGCTACACCCCCACAGGTGTAAATGGTGGGTAGTAAAGGACTCGAACCTTTGACCCCCTCGGTGTAAACGAGATGCTCTACCAACTGAGCTAACCACCCAAAATCTTGGTACTATTACATCAACGGATTAATAAAGTAAATTGTTTATTACTGAATACTTGCTTGAGATTTATCGTCCTTTTTTCCCTCAGAAATTTTGTCAACTTCAGTCCATTCTACAGGTTTTAGCTCTTTCGTAAGGGCAATTTTAAGCACTTCATCTGCTGTTTCTACTGGAATGATTTTAATATCTTCTCTTACCTTTTTTGGAATATCTACTAAATCTTTTTCATTTTCTTTAGGTATTAATACTTTTTTAACCCCTGCTCTGTGTGCAGCTAATAATTTTTCCTTTAAACCACCAATTTGTAAAACTTGTCCTGTAATTGTTACCTCACCAGTCATAGCAATCTCTCTATTAACAGGAATATTTGTGATTGATGATACTATGGATGTGACCATTGCTATACCAGCTGATGGTCCATCTTTTGGTGTGGCTCCTTCAGGAACATGGATATGAAAATCTTTTTTTTCAAAGAAAGGTGGAATTATACCATATTCTAAACTTTTTGATCTGACATATGATTTTGCAGCCTTAACGGACTCTTGCATGACATCACCAAGCTTTCCTGTTATTTGCATTCTACCTTTGCCTGGCATATTGACAGTCTCTATTTTAAGAATTTCTCCTCCTACCTCAGTCCACGCTAGCCCTATTACTATTCCAGTTTTATCTTTATCTTCTACTTCACCAAATTTGAATTTTTTAATTCCTAAAAAGTCTGGAATATTTTTATCGTTCACTTGAACTTTTTCAACTTCACCACTTACTACTTTTTTAACAACTTTTCTTGTTACTTTAGAAATTTCCCTTTCTAAATTTCTAACGCCAGACTCTCTTGTATAACTTCTAATTATCTCTTTTATTGTCCCATCTTCTAAATTTAGCTCTCCCACTTTCACACCATTTTCTTTTATTTGTTTAGGTAATAGATACTTGTTTGCAATATTTATCTTCTCATCTTCTGTGTATCCAGGAATTCTTATAACTTCCATTCTATCAAGAAGTGGTGGTAAAATATTTAAAGTGTTTGCTGTTGTCACAAACATTACATCAGACAAATCATAATCAACCTCCAAATAATGATCATTGAAAGCTGTATTCTGCTCAGGATCTAATGCTTCTAGTAAAGCTGATGATGGATCTCCTCTATAATCGTTTCCGATTTTATCAACTTCATCTAATAAAAATAAAGGATTTTTTGTACCAGCTTTCTTCATCATTTGAATTATTTTTCCTGGTAAAGATCCAATATATGTTCTTCTATGACCTCTTATTTCGGCTTCATCTCTAACGCCACCTAACGACATTCTTATAAACTGTCTATTTGTAGCTTTAGCTATAGATTTTCCAAGTGAAGTTTTTCCAACTCCTGGGGGTCCAACTAAACATAAAATTGGTCCTTTAATTTTTTCCATCCTTTTTTGAACAGCTAGAAATTCAATAATTCTCTCCTTAACCTTTTCTAAACCAAAATGATCTTCATCTAAAATTTTAAGACCTTTATTTAAATCAATATCTACATCATCTTTTTTAAACCAAGGAAGATCAATCATCCAATCTAAGTAATTTCTGACAACTGTTGCTTCTGCAGACATAGGACTCATGTTTTTTAATTTCTTAAGCTCTGACATACACTTCTTTTCAACTTCTTTTGGCATTTTAGCTTTTTGAATTGATTTTTTTAAGTTTGTAGTTTCATCTTTACCATCTTCGATTTCACCTAATTCTTTTTGAATTGCTTTTAATTGTTCGTTTAAATAATACTCTCTTTGAGTCTTTTCCATTTGAGTTTTAACTCTTCCTCTAATTCTTTTTTCTACTCCAATGATACTTGTTTCGCTTTCCATCATCTTAATAGCTGCATTTAATCTTTTCTTAACATCCAATGTTTCAAATATTTGTTGTTTTTCAGATATTGATGCATTTAGGTTTGAAACAATATTGTCTACAATTTTAGATGGATCTTTTAATTGTTTAATATTACTAATTGTTTCTGACGAAATTTTTTTATTTACAGACGTTAACCTTTCTAATTTTTTTACAGCTGTAAGGGCTAGAGGCAATAGATCTTCATCTTTGTTTAAAACATCTTTTTGATGTTCATATGTACAAGTAATAAATTTTTCATCATCTTTAAAATCGACAATTTTGACTCTTTTAATGCCTTCAACTAAAACCTTAACTGTACCATCTGGAAGCTTTAAAAGTTGTAATATATTGCTTTCACATCCATAAGAGAATACATCATTTTTTTTTGGATCATCAACTTCAGAATTTTTTTGAGTAACTAATATTATTTTTTTGTCACTTTTCATAACCTCATTTAAGGCAGTAATAGATTTATCTCTTCCAACAAATAATGGAATTACCATACTTGGGAACACAACTATGTCTCTTAATGGTAATAAGGGCTGTGTTGTTTTAACTTCCATACCCATAAATATGGATATTATATTTTATAATGCAATAGGAAACTTTTGTTTATTAACTCTTATTAAGCCGCAGAAGTCTTTTCTGTTTTTGATTTGTTCTTAGTATGAACAATAATTGGCTGAGAGATGCCCTTAGTTGCTCCTCCATCAATAATAACTTCTTCTATGTTATCTTGACCAGGAAGGTCGAACATGGTTTTTAGTAACAAATTTTCTAAAATTGATCTCAATCCTCTAGCCCCAGTTTTCTTGCTGATTGCTTTGTTAGCAATATCTTTAACTGCTTGATCTTTAAATGTAAGTTTTACACCTTCTAATCTAAATAATTCTTGGTACTGTTTAATCAAAGAATTTTTTGGCTCTTGTAAAATTTTTACTAAAGATTTCTCATCCAAGTCTTCAAGTGTAGCTGTAATTGGTAATCTACCAATAAATTCTGGAATCAGCCCATATCTTAATAAATCTTCTGGCTCTAGATTTTTCATCCATTCACCAGTTTTTTTATCTTCTAAAGTTTTTACTTCTGCTCCAAATCCAATAGATGACCCTTTGTCTCTCTGAGATATTATTTTATCAAGACCAGCAAAAGCTCCTCCACAGATAAATAAAATGTTAGTTGTGTCAACTTGTAAAAATTCTTGTTGCGGATGTTTTCTTCCTCCTTGGGGAGGAACGCTTGCAACTGTACCTTCCATAATTTTTAATAAGGCTTGCTGAACCCCTTCTCCAGATACATCTCTTGTAATAGATGGGTTTTCAGACTTTCTACTAATCTTATCCACCTCATCTATATAAACAATGCCTCTTTGAGCTTTTTCAACATTATAATCTGCTGCTTGTAATAATTTTAAAATTATATTTTCAACATCTTCACCTACATAGCCTGCTTCTGTCAAAGTGGTTGCATCAGCCATAGTAAAAGGTACATCAAGTATTCTTGCAAGTGTTTGAGCTAATAATGTCTTTCCACATCCTGTTGGTCCTACCAACATAATATTAGATTTTGACAGCTCAACGGTTTTGCTTGTTTTGTTTTCGTAATTTAATCTTTTGTAATGATTGTGAACTGCAACTGATAAAACTTTTTTTGCGTGAGATTGACCAATCACATAATCATCAAGAACTTTACATATTTCTTTTGGTAAAGGTAAGCCATCTTGATGTTTTACAAAATTATCTTTACTTTCTTCTTTTATGATGTCCATACAAAGTTCTACGCATTCATCACAAATGAACACAGTCGGGCCAGCAATTAATTTTCTAACTTCGTGTTGGCTCTTGCCACAAAAAGAACAGTAAAGAATATTTTTATTGTTACTCATAATTTTTTTTTCGAATCAATTTTTATACTTTAATACATATGATGCAAAGTAATCAAGTGTAGGTTGTGGACAAACTATATATTGTGACTATTCCCTTTTTTCTACCACTTTATCTATAAGACCAAAACTTTTTGCATTATCAGGAGTCATAAAGTTATCCCTCTCTAATGCTGATTTAATTTCATCAACCGATTTTCCAGTATGTTTTGAGTAAATTTCATTTAATCTTTTCTTTAAAGATAAAACTTCGTTAGCATGAATTTCAATATCTGTAGCTTGTCCTTGAAAACCAGCAGAAGGTTGATGGACCATTATTCTTGAATTTGGTAATGAAAATCTTTTTCCTTTAGCGCCAGCTGCAAGTAAAAATGAACCCATGCTTGCTGCTTGACCTATGCACAAAGTACTTATTTCTGGTTTGATGTATTGCATTGTATCATAAATACCAAGTCCAGCTGTTACAAGTCCACCAGGACTATTTATATATAAAGAAATTTCTTTCTTAGGATCTTCTGATTCTAAAAATAATAATTGCGCAGTGACTAAAGATGCAACTGCATCATTTATGGGGCCAACCACAAATACAATTCTCTCTTTAAGTAGTCTTGAATAAATGTCATATGCCCTTTCACCTCTACTAGATTGTTCGACAACCATAGGGATAAGAGTATTTAATTGCTCTGGAATTTTAATAGTCATAATCGATTCGATTAATCTTATACAACTTGTGATTACTTTTTGCTAACTTTTTTTGTTTTTTTAGGTTTTGATGCGGGAGTTTTAGTTTTTTTAATTTCTCTCGATTTTGCTTTAACCTCTTTTTTTTTAAGGTCTATTTTTTTCTTGTTTTTTTCATCTCCATCTTTTTTAGCAAGTTTAGCTTGCTCCTTAATGTTGTTTTCATTTTCTTCTTTTAGTATTTTCTCAGCTTCTTCTTTGGTAATTTCTTTTTTAGTAGTTTTTGCTTTTTTCTTTATTTCTTCAATTATTTTTTCTTCGTAAATTTGTCCCCTTAAACTATCTATGGCTGCAGGATTTTGTTCATAATAATCTTTAACAATCTTCTCTTGGCCTGGCATCATTCTAAATTGTTTTTGTATTTCCACATTTATTTCTTCCTGAGATACATTAATTTTATTTTCCTCACCAAAAGCATTTAAGATTAATCCAGTTTTAATTCTTTTTTTAGCTTGTTCCTCTAATGATTTTTGATTCTTTTTAACTTCATCTTCCTTCATTCCTTGAGATAATATTTTAACTTCCTGTTCAATTAAATTACCAGGTAATTGGTCTAATTTTTCTTTCTCTATTTGCTCAAGAATACTTTTTTTTGTAATCATGGCTAATGAATTTTTATATTCATCATTAATTTGTTTTAAAATAAGTTCTTTTAAATTTGTTAAATCTTTTGCACCCATATTTTTTGCAAAATCATCATTAATTTTTACTTCTTCTGGAATTCTTACTGCTGTAACTTTACATTCAAACACAGCACTTTTATTAATAAGTTCTTTTTCAGGAAAATTTTCAGGCAGATTTACTTCTACATTTTTTGTATCACCTGATTTAACGCCTTCTAATTGTTTATCAAAACCTTTTATAAATAAATCTTTTCCAAGAACTAATTGTGTATTTTTACCCTCGTTACCCTTAAATTCTTTACCGTCAATAGTTCCTTTATAATCAAAAATTACAAGATCATTCATTTTTGAGTTATAATTTTCTTCTGCATCTTTAAAATTGTTTTGATTTTTTGCAATTTCACTAATTCTTTTATCTGTTTCTTTTGGATCAATTTTTACAACGTACTCATCTACTTTAATTGAGCTTAGTCCTTTGACAGAAACCTCAGGTAGTTCGGTAACTGAAATGATGTATTCTAAATCTTTACCCTCACCAAAAGACTTTAAATCTATTTTTGGTTGTCCAGCTGGTTTGATTTTATTTTCTTCTAGAGCTTTAGTTGTTGTATCTTTTAGTAATTTATCAATTACTTCACCGTAAACAGCTTTGCCAAACTGTCTTTTTAATATTTCTGTTGGCACTTTGCCAGGTCTGAAACCTTTTATTACAACATCTTTTCTTATTTCTTCATATTTCTCATCCATAAAACCTGAGATTGTTTTTTTATCTATGATTACTTTAAGATCTTTTTCTAAACCTTTTTTATTTTCTATTGTTACTTTCATAATCTATTTATGGTAGGCGAGAAAGGACTCGAACCTTCACAGTTTGCACTATTGGTTCCTAAGACCAACGCGTCTACCAATTCCGCCACTCGCCCAAAATTATGCTGTTTTATATAGTATTGATCTAATTTGTCCAATCAGAATAATAGTGTAAAAGGATATAAATATATAAAAAAATGATAGTTTCACCTTGTATAAGCATTTGCAAAATGGATCCTGTAACTGGATATTGTTATGGCTGTGGAAGAAATAATGATGAAAAGAGAATTTGGAAAGACCAGAATACCAAAGATGATTGGAAAAAACAAAATTTAGAAGATATTCAAACGAGGATGCAAGGATGGCAACTAGAAAGTTTCAAAGAATCGTATGAACACAAAATAGATATTGGAATATCGTTATTTAAAAAGAAGCAACTAAATGACTCAGACTAGATTAGTAGTAATAATTTATATAATTGGAATTCTTATTGGAGCATTTTTTTTTGATTTGTGGGGTGCTGAAACTAGTGCTATCAAAAGTTTAGCGGCGATGTTTTGGACAGCATTATTGCTTATAGCTATTGTATTTGCTGACAAAAAAAAGGAATAATTAATCTTTTTGTATCAGTTCACTTATAAATAAATCTCCATTGCCATCTTCTACTGCCTTTTTATAAAAAGATTTTTTTATATTTGCTAATTTTTCTGCATTACCTAAATCTTTCAGCATTTCATGGATATATGTAAGATCTTTTAAAGTGTTTGAAGTTGAAAATTTAAATCCAGTATAATCATCCTTAAGCACATTATCAAAAATTCTATTTAAAGCTGTTGAATTTCCAGATCCTAATTTTGCAACAGCAAAAAGTTTTTCTAAATCAATATCTAATTTTTTTGCACTCTTAATAAATTCTATGACATTGGTTGCAGTACCAAGTGACAAGAAATTATTTAGTAACTTTGACTTTGCTCCCTTACCCACTTCTCCAAAATGAAAATAATCTTTACAAAAAGTTTTTAAATAAACTTCAGATTTTTTAAAATTTTCCTCTGATGCTCCAACAATACCTCCGCAAACACCTTCTTCAGCTTGAACTGGACCTCCCATTACGGGGCATTCAATGTAGTTAATATTTTGTTTTGAAAAAATCTTTTCCATTTGAATAGATCCATTTTGGTTATGTGTTGTAACATCAATAATTAATGTATTATTTTTTAAAAAAGTTGAGACTTTTTCAGCAATACTAAGAGCGATTGGTGTATTTGTTACACAAAGAAATAATGCATTTAGATTTTTTTCACACAATTCATTGTAAGATTTTACCTCAATTGCACCATCACTTACAATTTTTTCTATCGGTGCCCTTTTTTTATTTGCAATAACAAATAAGTTATTTCCTTTTTTTAAAATGTTTTTGGCTATCCCATAACCCATATAGCCAACACCAATAAAACCAACATTCATAATCAAATTTAATTATAGTATAAGACATAGAGATTAAAAATTAATATTTATGATTAATGATTTTGAAAAACTTGAAAATTTGATAGTTAGCTGCAAAAAATGCCCTAGGTTGGTCAGATTTAGAAATAAGATAGCTAAAGTTAAAAGAAAACAATACATAAATGAAAAATATTGGGGGAAGCCAATAACAGGGTTTGGCGACCCAAAAGCTAGGATTTTATTTGTTGGTTTGGCGCCTGCTGCACACGGTGGCAATAGAACTGGAAGAGTTTTCACAGGAGATAGATCGTCTGATTTTTTATACAAATGCCTCTACAAAGCAAAGTTATCTAATCAACCAAATTCAGACCACAGAAATGACGGACTTAAATTAAAAGATATATTTATAACTACTGCTTTAAAATGTGTCCCACCTGGAGACAAACCAATTAAAAAAGAGCTAAACACTTGCTTTAAATATTTGAATAATGAAATTGAATACTTAAAAAATTTAAAGATTGTTGTTGCACTTGGAAAAATAGCTTTTGATGCTTGTATAGAATTATACAAAAAAAATTATAAAATTGATTCAAATGTCAAATTTGGGCATAGTAAATTCTTTAAACTTCCGAATAATATTTTATTGGTAGGTTCTTATCACCCAAGTCCAAGAAATGTTAATACAGGTAGAATTAATGTAAATAAAATGACTAATTTATTTATTAAAGTAAAAAATACTATTTAGTTAATTGATCCTTGAGTTTCTTAGGCATTTTAGTTGGTTTACCCTCTTTATTAATTGTAGCTAAATGAACATCTGCAGTTAAAATTAAATTATCTTTTATAAAAATATCTTGCTTCATTTTAATTGATACATACTTTACTTCTACAATTTTAGAAAAAATATCAAGTTTATCCTCTAACTTTGAAGATTTTATAAAATTTAAATTGCAAGACTTAACAATTATATATATTCCATAATTTTCTCTTAAGTTAAAATTTGTAAAATCTACAGAAGCCATTGCATCAGTTCTAGCACGCTCGATAAATTTCAAATAGTTTGCATAATAAACTACTCCAGCAGCATCTGTGTCTTCATAGTAAACTTTAAAACTTGATTTAAATTTTTTCATAAAATTTTATTCAGAAGAAAAGAAAATATTTTGGTAATAACTAATTGCAGTAAGTTTTGAATTGTCTGTATCTGCCATAATTGCAAGACCAGAAAGCTCCTCAACATCTAAACCATGAAATTTTTTAAAGTCTTCTTTCACATTAGCTTTAACACTCACCCACTGATTAAAGTCATTTTTTGTAGATGATAGAACTTTATCTATAGATTTCTTTGTATATGGACTTGGCCAGGACTCTCCAACATTTGAATTACTTGAAAAAACATAATTTATTGCTCTATTTGACAACGGGGTTGCACCTGTTTTTTTTATTACAAATACTCTAGCCGCAAAATCATGACCCTTTTTTGTATCCTCTTTTATGCCTTTAAGATCTTTTTCAACTTTCCAGGTAATATTTATAAAAGGTGTTTTATTTAAATTAATTTTGACCTCTTTGCCTACTCCTGATGCAGCATTCACAGCAACAGCTTTTAAATAATTTCCATCCTGATTACTATTTACAGAATATAAAGTTTTCTCATCAGCTCCTCTTACTTTTCTAACCTTTAATGAATTTAACTCCTCCTCAGTAAAATTAAACACAATTAGCTCTTCAGCACTAATTGAGGGCATCAATAAAATATAAATTATTAAGAATTTGATTAAATTAAATAACACATTTTTTGATATATTTAATTTTATGATTTTATCAACTTTAATTTATAAATATTTTTTATGGTAAGAGAACTATTTTAGGCGAAGAACAACTTCCGTCATGAATTTGTTTAAATGCCTCAGCACCTCTTCTCAACTCTCTATATTCTATCCAATCCAGTTTACCAATCTGTCTCTCAGCTAAAATTTTAATTGTATTTTCAAAATCTTTATTAGTATAACAATATGTTCCAATAAAGGTAATTTCTTGCAGAGTTGCTTTTCTAAAATTGAACTGTCCAGCTGGTTGGGTTAATCCAATATGTATTATAGTGCCTCCAGGTTTAATAACTGATATGGCTTGTTGTCTTGAAGCTTCTAAACCAACTGTATCAAATACAACATCGAAGCTGTCATTTTGAAGTTCTTTATCTGATGGGTGAACAAACTTACCATCAAAATATTTTGCACATTCGCTTAGTCTAAGATTGTTGGGATCAGACATAATGATATTTTTATTCCCCTTAATTTTAGATAATATAAGAGAGCACAATAATCCAATTGCTCCAGCACCCTGGACTAAAGTTCTGCACTCAGAAAAAGGTTTTTTAATAGAGTTTTCTCCTATAAGTACAGCATGAAGTGAGACGGCAGTTGGTTCAGCTATAGCCGCTTCATTAAGATCTAAATGATCTGGCACCTCATATATATTTTGATTGGGAGAAGAAACCAATTCTGCAAAAACTCCTTGTCTCTCGTAAGGTCTGTTCATTCCTAAAAGAACTCTGTGTGGACATAGATGTTCTCGCCCACTTGTGCAATATTCACACTTTCCACATGTTATTAAGGGATTTAATACAACATTTTTTCCTTGGAATTTGCCATTTTGTATTACGCCACTTACCTCATGGCCAATTATTAATGGTGGAATACGTCTTTCATCTTTTCCGTGAAATGCGTGCATATCAGATCCACATATTCCTGAAGCATGAACTTTTAATATGCTTTCTCCACTTGTCTCTACAGGGTCTTTTTCTTCTCTGTAAACTAATTCTTCAACACCAGTATAAACTAAAGCTTTCATAATTATTTTTCATTTAGAAGATAATATATAAAAAACGATACGACAAATCCTAATATCCAAGAAAACGACTTTATATCTGAGAAATTGATATTCCATAATAATGAAAATGAGAAAATAAAACCTATAATAAGTGAATACATAGCTTTATAGTTCCAACCATTTGAATACATATATTCATTTCCATCTCTCAAAAAAAACAAATCTTTATGATTTACTCTCTCTTTTTTCACCAGATAATAGTCACCAATTATAATTGCAAAGATTGGACCAAAAAATGCTGCAAGGCTATCGATAATATTTATTATACCTATTTGACTTAAAATAGAGGGCCACAAACCTCCAGCAATAAAACCAATTATTAAAATTAATAATCCAGAAGTTTTGAGATCTAAATTATTTGGAATAAAATTTATTATACTATTTTGCGTAGGGACGTAATTAGAAATTAAATTAGTAGATAGAGACGAAAAAATTATAAAAATTAGAGCAAAAACCGTTAAGCCAGTATTGTCTAATTTTCCAATAATATCCATTGGCTTAGTTAATATTTGATCAACAACAATAAGCTTTTGATTTAAAACAACATCTACTCCAACAACTATAGATGTTGCTAAAAATGAAAACAAAATCATATTTAAAAAAAGATTTAAGTTTCCTAATTTTAGATCTTTTTCTGTTTTAACATATCTAGAAAAATCTCCAAAATTTAACAACACAATTGAAAAGTAAGAGAAAATTGTACCCGTTAAAACTACAAAAGGTAACACGTTAGATTTTGAAAAAAAATTTCCCTCTGTTGTATTTGATTTAAGGGACTGAAAAATTTGTGTGTGATTTTCGGAAGTTAAAATTAAAAAAAAAATTAACAAACCTAGATAAACAAAGATGGCTGAAAACTGCAAAAATCTTTGATTAAACCTTTGTCCATTTGTAAATAAAAAATATTGAATAACAAAAGTTAGTATTAATGAAATCCAATCAATAATATTTAATCCAAGAAAAAAAGCTAAAAAAACTTGACCATCTAGAATTTGACTATCTAAGTTATAGTAAATAAAAATTCTAATTAGATATGTTATCGATTTTGATATAAAAAATGTTTGAATACCAAACATAAATACTCCAATAACGGATCTTAAAAGACTTAAGTATTTGGCTCCATTTAAACCCATAGACATCCTGAGCATAACAGGAAAGGGTAATCCATGCTTTTGGGATGGTTTGCCGACCAATGATATAAAAAAATAAACTAATATAGAGGCGGCTAATGAAGAAGTTAATACCAGCGCAGTACTAAGATTATATATTAAATATAAAGAGGCTATTAACGCAAAGCCTGCAATGGTTTGGATACTATTAGCCCAAAAGCAAAATAAATCGATTGATGTCCATGTTTTATTGCTTGGGTTAACAGTGGCTAATTCAAAATTTTTTAATTCTATATTCTGACTCACTAATGTAACCTTAAACTAAAATATTTATATGTCTATGATAGTGATATCCATAATTTTGTAATTTCATGAATTTTCTAAAAAATAATATTGGCTACGTATCTATGTTTGTGGCAGTAATAGGCTTTGGGTCAGGTCCACCTTTTGTAAAATTAGCATTACAGGAATTTTATGTAATGGATTTAATGGCAGTACGATTCTCCTTAGCATTTAGTTTGATGTTAATTTTTGCTTTAATCATGAGGGCAGATTTAAAAATTAGGAAAATTGGTTTAACTCCTTTCTTAATGGGTTTATTAAATCCATTTCTAGTTACTCTAAGTTTTCATATTGGTCTACTACTAACCTCACCAGTAAATGGAGTTGCTTTAATTAGTACTTTGCCAATATGGCAACCATTTGTTGCAAGATTTTTTTTAAAAGAGAAAATTGAAATAAAAGTAATTATTGGAGCCTTTATAACAATTATTGGAACTTTAATTCTACTTACAAGTCAAACAAAATCAGGACAAGGAAATTATATTGGTGATTTAATAATCTTTTTAGGAATGATCTGTGTTTCCGTAAATGAAGTTTTGGGAAGAAGATTTATGCAAACTAAAGTTGATCAATTGGGAGTTAATACTTATCAATATTTTATTGGTGCTATACTATCTTTATTAGTTCTTTTTGTAATTTGGCCAAATTCAAGTTTTGAATATAAAAATTATCTAAATTTTTCACCTCCAGTTTTAGCGGCTATAACTTTATCTTGTATAACGTTTGGAGCATATTTGTTTTATAATTTTGCTCTTAGAAGAGTTCCAGTAGGTAGGATTAGCTTGATGTATCCTTTAACAGGCCCTATTGGCGCAACAATGTCTTGGTTAATAATCGACTCTCCAATTTCAACAAAAGTTTTTATATCTTTAGCGATAATTCTAGTTGGAACTATTATACCTCAAATAAATAAGTCTAGCTAAGGTGATGGGTACATTACTCCAGGCAACCATAATGCTATTTTTGGAAATATTATAATTAATACTAAACCAATGACTTGGATAACCATAAATTGCATCATGCCAAGATAGATATCTTTTAAATCCCACTCTGGAACCACACCTTTTAAGAAATAAGCAGACAATGCGACAGGAGGTGAGAGCCAGGCGGTTTGGAGATTAACAGCCACTAATATTGCAAACCATGTAAGATTAAATCCTAACTCGATTACTAAAGGTAAAACAATTGGTAATACTATTAAAACTATTGGTACCCACTCTAAAGGCCATCCTAATAAAAAAATAGCTGCCATTATAATTGCTAAAATTACATATCTATTTACCTCTAAGTTTAAAAGGAAATCTGTTAAAAGAGATGGAGTTCCTAATTTTGAGAATACTGCTCCAAAAAAGTTAGATGCAGCAACTAAAAACATTATTAGGGCTGTGATTTCTAACGTTTTTAAAAGAGCATCTTTCAAACCAGGCAGAGTTAATTTTTTATATGCTAGTGCAAGTAAGATAGCACCAAAGGCTCCCATACCAGCTCCTTCAGTTGGAGTAGCAAGACCAAATAGAATACTTCCTAGTGCAAAAAAAACTAAACCTGCAGGAGGAATTAATCCCATAATAAACTCATACCAAACCTTAGCCATATTAGTTGGTTGTTCGTTTGCTGGTAAAACAGGGCCAAGTTTTGGATTAAGATAGCATCTTAATGTTGTATAAGCTGCGTACAGACATGCTAATAAAATACCTGGCATTATCGCTGCAGCAAATAAATCTGTAACAGGAATTTCTAAAACAGGTCCCATCACAACTAACATAATGCTTGGAGGAATTAAAATTCCAAGAGTTCCACCGGCACAGATTAAACCAGCAGATAGCCTTGTATCATAACCAGTTCTAATCATAGTTTTACCTGCCATAATTCCTAAGATTGTAACTGATGCACCAACTATTCCAGTTGCAGCAGCAAAGATTGTTGAGACAAACATTACAGCATAAAACAACGCTCCTCTAGTTTTAGACAGCATTAATTGAACTGCATTAAATAATCTCTCCATTAGACCCGCTTGCTCCATTAAAATTCCCATAAATATAAAGAGTGGTACGGCGGCGAGTGTATTCTCCGTCATAATCATATTGAACTGGAGTGTCATTAAGTAAAAGACTAATTTACCAAAACCCCAATATCCAAAAACAAGGCCTAAAAATATTAAAGTAAATGAAATTGGAAACCCAACAAAGATTGCAAATAACATGCAACCAATCATTATTGCTCCGATAATTTCTGGACTAAAGAAATCCATTATGGCCATCTCCCCTTAACAAAGGCATAATAAGTTTTTAAAATTTCGGATACACCTTGTACTAAAAGTAAAAATGCGCCAATTGGCATACAACTTTTCAAAGGCCACATAATAGGCATCCATGTTGTATCCATGGCTCTTTGAATTCTAACTTTACCACCTAAGCATTCTTCTAAATTTGATCTTCCACAAATTGAAGTATAGGCATAATCAAAACTTACAAAGAAAAATACGAGAAACCCTGGTATAAAAAATATTAAATATAAAAATAAATCTACTCTTGCTTGATTTTTAACTGACCAATTTCGATAAAGAAAATCAGCTCTAATATGAATACCTTTTGATAATGTGTATGCAGCTCCAAGCATAAATAAAGCACCTGCCAACATTCTGCTTATGTCAAATGACCATAAAGTTGGTCTATTAAAAAAATGCCTTCCAATTACCTCATGGATCATTGCATAAATCAGAAAAATAGTTAACCAGGCAAATATCTTGCCTGTAATCAGCATTTTCGAGTCAATAAATTCTATTGTTTTTGCCATCCAAGGAGTCATATCCTCTGGCATTTTTAAACTTGTTCTTCTTTCGGCTATAAGCTCATCTGTGATATCTAGATTTTCTTTAACCTTTGGTTCTGAGTCTTTATCAACCATTTAACAAGTATATTTATTTAAATTAAATTTGTAAAAAAACGGGGATTTTATAACAATCCCCGTTTTTATATTTTACTTACTGTTGTGATGCGAATGCAGTTCCAATTGATGCATCAGATGTTTCCATTTGTGCAATAAAAGGTACTACAATTTTAGCATGTGCAGTCATGTGCTCATAAACTTCTTTAAAAAAAGCATTTGATGCAGCATTCTTTTTAAGAGTTGCTTGAGCAGCGTTCATGTACTCAGTGAAATAATCAGCTGGTGTATCCCAAAGTTTTACACCATGATTTTCAGTAAGGTCAATTAACGCTTTCCCATTTTCTACAGCTCTATTAGTGATGTTTCTTGTGATCATCGCTTCAGATGCAACTTCCATTGCATATTTTTGATGGTCAGTTAAAGAATTGTAAACATCTCCATTAATATAGATATCACCATTAACTACGTTTTGGTGTAATCCTTGTAGATAGTAGTTTTTAAGAACTTTTTGAAAACCAAAAACTGAGTCTGGTTTTGGACAACACCATTCAGCAGCATCGATAGTTCCTTTTTCAAGTGCTGGTAATATATCACCACCTGATAAAGATACTGATGCAATACCGATATCTTTGTATGTTTGTCCTGGAATACCTGGAGGAGTTCTGAATCTGTATTTTCTGAAATCATCCATGTTTTTAATTGGCTCTTTGAACCAACCTAATGCTTCAGGTCCTGATGATGCCATCACGAAACCTTTAACATTCATACCCATTTCGCTCCATAATTGGTCGTATAATTCTTTACCACCATTATCAAAATACCAAGCTAACCAAGATTTAGTACTTAAACCAATTCCTCCACCAGCAACTGGCGATCCAAATAGCATCGCAGCTGGGTGATAGTTTGACCAGTAGTGAGTCCATGCTGCACCCCCATCTACTAAACCTTTATCAACAGCTTCTAGTGTT
>CABZDY010000011.1 GCA_902524635.1 uncultured Pelagibacteraceae bacterium | reverse complement strand
TTCTGCACTTATTGGAATTCCTTGAAGACCAAGTTTTGTTGCTATAATGCCATCATTAATCATTCCATCTTTTGATAATTCTGCATCTTCCGCATGTTGTATTATTAAGGATTTTAAATCCGCTGCTGAATTCATAATCCTACTCATGATTCTAGGATTTTGAATTGTTTTTACTCCATCAGTGAAACCAATTATCCCTTTGTTCTGTAATAATCCAAATTCAGTCATATTTTCTCCCTCTGCTTTTACTGTTAATGCAGCCGTTGGATAAATATTAATTTTTGATTTATCTCTTCCTCTTCTTTTAAGGAAATCAACTAATGAAACATTATCAATCACTGGGTTTGTATTAGGCATTGTAACAACTGATGTTACACCACCTGATAACGCAGCTTCACTAAGGGTTCTAAAATTTTCTTTATATTCATATCCTGGTTCACCAACAAAAACTCGCATATCCACAATGCCTGGAAATATGTATTTTCCATTTAAATCGATTACTTTTTCTCTAGATGGAATGTTATTGGAATTTACTTTTTTTCCGACAGCTTCGATTTTTCCGTTTTCTCCAATTATTATTCCTCCAATTTCATTCAGGGAATTACGAGGGTCAATTATATTTGCATTTATAAAATATTTTTTTTTCATTTATTCACAAAAAATCCTCAAACAGGCCATCCTTACTGCTACGCCTAATTCAACTTGCTCTTTTATTACACTTTTGTTTATATCGTCTGCCAAGTTTGTATCAATTTCAATTCCTCTATTCATTGGTCCTGGATGCATTATTAAAGCATCCTCTTTAGCATATTTAATTTTATCAGGTGTTAAGCCATAATACTCATAGTATTCCCTATTAGATGATAGAAACGAGCTTGTCATTCTTTCATTTTGTAATCTTAACATCATTACTATGTCACAGTCTTTAACACCTTTTTTCATATCAGAAAAAATATTTACTCCAAACTTTTCAATTTCATTTGGCATTAAATTTGAAGGAGCCACAATATTTACCTCTGCTCCTAACATGTTTAGAAGATAAATATTTGATCTTGCTACTCTTGAATGTAATATATCTCCACATATTGCAATTTTAAGACCTTCTATTTTTTTTTTTCTATTAATAATTGTTAAAGCATCCAATAATGCTTGTGTTGGATGTTCTCTTCTACCATCACCTGCATTTAGTACTGCACAATTAACTTTTTGAGAAAGAAGGTTGCAAGCACCAGAGTCTTGATGTCTTATTACAATAATGTCTGGATGCATTGCATTTAAGGTCATAGCTGTATCTATTAACGTTTCACCTTTTTTGATGGCAGAATTTGTAATATTCATTGACATTACATCTGCACCTAATCTTTTTCCTGCTAATTCGAACGAGCTCTGTGTCCTTGTTGATGGTTCAAAAAATAAGTTTATTTGAGTTTTCCCTTTTAAAATATCAATTTTTTTATTTTTGCTTTTATTTAATTCTATGAATTTAGAGGCTTCATTCAGAATAGTTGTAACATCACTAACAGATAAATCCTGGATACCTAATAAATGTTTTTGAGATATTTTAATAGCTTTTTTGAATTTAGTTGCCATTAAAATTAACTCTATAACTATATAGTATTAACTATGCAACCATTAATTTTGAATATAATCTAAAGCACCTTGTAAAATAAAAGCTGCTGCAAACTTATCAATATCTTTCTCTCTTTTACTGACATTTATATCTAATTCACTTGATAAATTGAAAGCACCAACAGTAGATAATCTTTCATCCCACAAAGACACAGGAATATCAATTTTATTCGAAATATTGATTGCTATATCTTTTGCTGATTGTGAAGATTTTCCGTAAGTACCATCCATATTTATTGGATTGCCTATAATAATTCCTCTGATGTCATATTCTGCAATAATATTTTCTAGTGCATCAATTAATTTACCTTGTTTAGAATTATCTAAGGTTTGAAGGGGAGTGGCAACTTTTTGATTATAATCACTTATTGCAATCCCAATCCTTTTTGTGCCTAAATCTATACCCAATAATCTTGAACCACCTGATAATTTGTTTTTGAATTCATTAATTGTGATCATATTGTATATTTTTAACTTAAGTGGTAGTTTGCGACATTATTTTTTACCATATGACGATAGATCTTAAAACTGTAAAACACATATCAAAATTAGCAAGGATCTCACTTGAAGAGAAAAAAGCTGAAAAATTGGCAGATGATATGAATTCTATATTTGAATTTATTGAAAAATTAAACAAGCTAAAAACTGAGAATGTTGAACCATTAACCTCTATAGCTGAAACAACTTTGAGATTCAGAGAAGATAAAATAACTAGCGATAATATAAGAGAAAAAATTCTTAAAAATTCTCCTGAAAAAAATGATGATTTTTTTGTTGTTCCGAAAGTAGTTGAGTAATGACAGATATAACATCTTTAAGCCTTTTTGAATTAATTAAAAATATAAAAGAAAAGAAAATATCATCAAATGAAGCCGCAAAATCTTTTGTAGATAGATCTCAAAAGTCAAAAAAACTAAATGCATATGTAACCGAAAATTTTGAAAATTGTCTTAAACTTTCAAAAGAGTTTGATAACAAACCAAATTATGATTTAAAACTTCCAGGTATTCCAATTGCTGTAAAAGATCTATTTTGTACAAATGAAGTAAGAACAACAGCTGGAAGCAATATCTTAAATAATTTTGTTCCCAGCTATGAATCTACTGTAACACAAAATATATGGAATGAAGGTGGTATTTTGCTCGGCAAACTTAATTGTGATGAATTTGCAATGGGCTCATCAAATGAAACAAGTTTTTTTGGTAATGTTCAAAACCCAATTGCAAAAGATTTAGTTCCAGGTGGATCATCAGGTGGTTCCTCATCGGCTTTAGCAGCTAATTTAACACCTGTAACAATAGGAACTGACACTGGTGGATCTATTAGGCAGCCAGCTTCCTTTACGGGAACTGTTGGTCTTAAACCCACTTATGGAAGCTGTTCAAGATACGGAATTGTTGCCTTTGCATCATCTCTAGATCAAGCAGGTCCGATGAGCAAAGACGTCAAAGATAGCTCAATTCTTTTAGAGGTGATCTCATCATTTGATAAAAAAGATTCAACTTCAATAGATTTTAAAAGAAATAATTATTCATCAGAACTAACTAGAAATATCAAAGGTATAAAAATTGGAATCCCAAAAGAATACAGAGTTGATGGGATGCCAGACGAAGTTGAGAATCTTTGGAAAAAGGGCATTGAATATGCAAAAGATTGTGGTGCTGAAATAATTGATATTTCTTTACCTCATACAAGTTATGCTTTGCCTACTTATTATATTGTAGCGCCAGCTGAAGCATCATCTAATTTAGCAAGATATGATGGTGTTAAATATGGTTTAAGATCTTCTGGGGAAAGTTTAATTGATATGTATGAAAAAACTAGATCAGAAGGCTTTGGAGAAGAAGTAAAGAGAAGGATAATGATAGGCACATATGTTTTGTCTTCTGGATATTATGATGCTTATTATCTCAAAGCCCAAAAAGTAAGGCAGTTAATTAAAAAAGATTTTGATGAAGCTTATAATAAAGTTGATGCTATTTTAACACCTTCAACGCCTAGTTCTGCATTTAAAATAGGAGAAAAATCTAATGATCCAGTTTCAATGTATTTAAATGATATATTTACTGTTCCAGTAAACCTTGCAGGATTACCTGGGATTTCAATACCAGCAGGTAAGGATAAAAATAATTATCCATTAGGTTTACAAATAATAGGTAAACCTTTTGATGAACAAACAGTTTTAAATATTGCTTATTCAATGGAGGAAAAAATCAATTATAAAAATAATATAACTGATTGGTGGATGGAATAATGTCTAAAAATAATTCGGAATATTTAATAGAAAGAAATGATAATATTTATGAAGTTGTTATAGGACTTGAAGTTCATGCTCAAGTAACATCAAATTCAAAACTTTTTTCATCTTCTTCTACAAAATTTGGTGCTGAACCTAACACTCAAGTAAGTTTAGTTGATGCAGCATTTCCAGGAATGCTTCCAGTAATTAATGAATATTGTGTTAAACAAGCTATAAAAACTGGTATTGGTTTAAAAGCTAAGATCAATAATAAGTCTGTTTTCGATAGAAAGAATTATTTTTATGCTGATTTACCTCAGGGGTATCAAATTTCACAATATAAATACCCAATTGTGGGTGAGGGCAATGTTATTTTGGATATGCCTGAAGGTCAAAAACAAGTTGGAATAGAAAGATTACATTTAGAGCAGGATGCAGGAAAAAGTATTCATGATATTGATCCGAGTAACACACTAGTTGATCTAAATAGATCGGGTGTAGCTTTAATGGAGATTGTTAGTAAGCCTGATATAAGATCACCAGATGAAGTAAATGCTTATATAAAAAAACTTAGATCTATTATGAGATATTTAGGAACTTGCGATGGTAACATGCAAGAGGGATCATTGAGAGCAGATGTTAATGTGTCTGTAAGAATAAAAGGCTCAACAGAATTAGGAACAAGATGTGAAATAAAAAATGTTAATTCTATAAAGTTCATGCAAATGGCAATTATTTATGAAGCAAATAGACAAGTTGATTTAATAGAAGAAGGTGAAGAAATAGATCAAGAAACAAGACTTTTTGATACAAAAAAAAATGAAACAAGGTCAATGAGGTCAAAAGAAGATGCTCATGATTATAGATACTTTCCAGATCCAGATTTACTTCCACTAGAAATTACGGATGAATTTATTAATAAATTAAAATCTGAAATCCCAGAATTACCAGATGACAAAAAGAAAAGGTTTATTGATGAGTTTAAAATTTCTCCTTATGAAGCAACTATATTAGTCTCTGATATTGATACTGCTAAATATTTTGAAGAAGTTGTTGCTAAAATGGGCAAAAACCGTGATATGAAATTAGCTGTAAATTGGATTACAGGAGAATTATTTGCTGTTTTAAATAATAAAAATATTGAAATTGCTCTTAGTCCAATAAGTGCAAAAAATTTAGCAAAATTGATTAATTTAATTAAAAACGGAACTATTTCAGGCAAAATTGCTAAGACAATATTTGAATTAATGATGGATGGTGACATAGACCCTCAAATAATTGTTGAGGAAAAAGGGTTAAAGCAACAAAGTGATCCAAAAGCACTAGAGGCATTAATTGATAAAATAATCAACGATAACAGAGAAAAAGCCATTGAATATAAACAAGGAAAAGAAAAGCTATTTGGTTTTTTTGTGGGGCAAGCAATGAAAGCTTCGGGTGGAAAAGCTAACCCTCAATTAATCAACGAAATATTAAAGAAGAAACTTTAATTTTAACGAAACCTATAATCACTATATAGTTAAAATAGATGGGTAAGAACATTAAAATTTCTGAAAAAATTGAAAAATATATTAATAATTTTAGTTTTAAACTAAGCCCAGTTCAAAAAGAAATCATAGATTATAATAATACACTTGGAAATGAAAAGAGAATGCAAATAGCGATATCTCAATGTCATTTTCTCCATTTAATAATAAAAATATCTAATATAAAAAATGTGCTTGAGATTGGAACATTTACTGGTTTAAGTGCACTTTCTATTGCTCTTGCACTTCCAGAGGATGGAAAACTTACTGCACTTGATAAAGACAGAGAGACAAGCAAGATTGCAGTAAGTTTTTTTAAGAAAGCTAAACAAAATAAAAAAATTCAAACTATTGTAAAACCTGCACTAGATAGTTTAGATGAATTAAAAAACCAAAAATATGATATGGTTTTTATTGATGCAGATAAGCTCAACTATAAAGAATATTATGAAAAATCAATTAAGTTGATTAATAAAGGTGGTTTAATCATCATTGATAATGTCTTATGGCATGGTGAAGTCGTAAATGAAGATAAAATAGATAAATTTACTTTAAATATAAGAGAATTAAATGAGTATGTTTTAAGTGATGAAAGGGTAGAACAAATAATTATCCCATTGGGAGATGGAATGACTGTTTGTAGAGTTTTATAATGTTTAATATTTTTGGTTTTTATAAATTTAAAAAAATTAATAATCTAAAAAAATTAAAAAAAAAGTTAGAGATTAATCTAAAAGATTATGGAATTAGTGGAACAATAATTATTTCGTCGGAGGGTGTAAATGGAACAATTTCAGCCAAAAATAATAACCTTTTAAAATTTAATAAACTTTTAAAAAAAATATTATCTATTAAAAAATATAATTCAGAAAATAATTCTAATAGTAAATTTAATCCATTTCATAAACCAAAAGTTAAAATTAAAAAGGAAGTTGTTCCAATGGGTTTTAAAGTTAGAAACTACAAATATCCCAAGAACAACCTTAATCCAAGAGAATGGAATAAAATAATTAAAAAAAATGATACGGTTTTGATAGATGCACGGAAATCTTTTGAGTATGATGTGGGAACTTTTAAAAAATCTTTAAATCCAAATGTAGAAAACTTTCGTCAATTTCCTAAATATTTAAATCAATTTAAAAAAAGTGAAAATATAGCAATGTTTTGCACTGGTGGTATCAGATGCGAAAAAGCAAATATCTATTTGAAAAAAAAAGGTTTTAAAAATATATATGTTTTAAAAGGTGGAATTATTAATTATCTGAATAATATTGATAAAAAACATAGTCAATGGAGTGGTGAATGTTTTGTTTTTGACAATAGAGTTTCAATAAAACATGGTTTAAAGCAGGGTAGTTATTTAGTTTGTAGTGGATGCAGAAAACCTCTTTCTGTTAAAGAAAAAAAATCTTCTAAATATATGGAAGGTATTCATTGTCCAAAATGTCACGATCACTTAACAGATGATCAAAAATTAAGATTTGCAATGAGACAAAAACAAATAATACTTGCAAAAAAAACTAGCAAAAGACATATCTTTAAAAAAGAATATTAATTAAATTATAACTTTATGGATTTACTAAAAGAAAATATACCTTTACTTGTTAGAAAACTCGCAATACCAGCAAGTGTAGGTACACTTTTTCAAACCTTATACAATATTGTTGATACTTTTTATTCAGGATTAATCTCACCAGAAGCACTTTCGGCTCTCAGTAAATCATTTCCAATCTATTTTATAATTGTAGCAACATCTATTGGAGTAACAGTTGGGGGAACCTCATTAATAGGTAATAGTATTGGAGAAAAAAATGAAAAAAATATCTCTTATTATTTTACCCACATTATTATCTATGGACTGATCATATCAGTTTTTATTACAGGTATAGGTTTATATTTTGCTGAAAGAGTTTTTAACATAATGGGTTCGACTGAAGAAATTACAAATTTAGGGCTACAATATACAAATATTATGTTTTATGGATCATTTCTTTTTTTCATTGTTGTATCACTTAACTCTTTATTACATGCAGAAGGAGATACTAAAACCTACAGAAATGTTTTGGTTTTAAGTTTTCTTCTAAATATAATTTTAAATCCAGTACTAATATTTGGTTTTCTATTCATTCCTGCTTTTGGTATGATGGGAATAGGTCTATCAACAATTATAGCCCAATTTATAGCATTCGTGATTATTCTATATAAAGTCTTACAAAATCCAAGAGTAAAAAAAATTACCAAGGAATTTTTTATAATTAAATTAACATTCTTAAAAAATATATTTTTTCAATCAATGCCAATATCAATTGCCATATGTGGATATGCAGTTGCTGCTACATTTATATTTACTTATGTTGGTCAAACTAGTGAATTGGCAGTAGCTGGTTATGGTGCTGCTACGAGAATAGAGCAAGTTGTTTTACTTCCTATATTAGGAATTAATACTGCAATTATCTCAATTATAGCTCAAAATTATGGTGCTAATCACTTCGAGAGAGTGAAAGAGACTTATTTTGTATCTGTTAAATATGGCCTTTTATTAATGATTTTTTCTGGAATATTAGTTTATTTCACAGCAGATATAATACCAAGGCTTTTCTCTAATGATGAAATTGTTTTAGAATATGGACGTAGATACTTAAAAATTGCAGCATTTATTTTACCCGCATATCCAATTTTCTTTTTATCAAATGGTTTTTTTATGGGATTAAAAAAATCTAATTATGCAATGATAAATAATATGTTACGAAATGTTCTTGTTCCAATATGTGTTTTTTATTTAGCCAAATATCTATCTGCAGATTTTGATAGTTTCTTTTGGTTGTGGTTTATTTTTCAATGGACGCTTTCGATACTATTATTTAGTTATGTAAGTTATTATATAAAAAAAAAGTTAGATAAACCTAGCGCTATCCTTAATCCACAACCATAAATCTTCTGAGAATGATCTTCTCACAAAAAGATTTATTTCATTTATTTCAGTATGATGAATAATTACATCTGTATGATTTAGTAATGTTTGTGTTACAGAATTTTTAGTATTTTTAAAATTATTGAAGTTAAAAGGAGACCCTGATGAAAGTATATCAAAAGTCTTTTTGCCCTTTATATTAATACATATCCATTGATTAGAAACATCAACTATTGAGCCAAAATTTAATCTAGAAATTTCGTTAAAAAGATTATTGTAAACATTGTTATTCTCTTCATTAAAATATACTAACCATTCATCTGGACTTAGCCAAAGAGCATTAAATTGCTGATTTGATGAACTAGTATTTGGTTCAATTGGTAAGATAATTGATAAAATCTTTCCAACTTTTGTAAAAAATTCCTTTTTTTTTCCTCTAATATTTATTTTTTTAATTGGCTCAGATAATCTTAACTCAAGATCATCTAATGATTTTTTTTCAAAGTTAGGATATTCTGGATTAAGCATTGATCCTCTTGTTTTCTTTATCTAAAAAAATAAAATCTGAAACTGTTACATTGATATTTTTGTTTTCCATAGGAACAAAAAGTTTTTGACCTTTCATCTTTTTTCCACCTTTAACAACTGCTAGTGCAATCGATTTATTTAAATTAGGGCTAAAATAGCTTGACGTTACATGTCCAATCATTTCGACAGGTTTCTTATCTAATTCAGAAACTATCTGAGCACCTTCTTCTAATATTTCATTGGGGTCATCTGTAAGCAATCCAACAAGCTGTTTTCTATCTTCTCTTATTGTATCACTTCTATAAAGTGATCTTTTACCTATAAAGTCATATTTTTTTTTACTAACTATCCAATCCATCTGAAGATCAATTGGAGTCATAGTTCCATCTGTGTCTTGACCAACAATAATAAATCCCTTTTCAGCCCTTAATAAATGCATTGTTTCTGTTCCATAAGGAGTAATTTTGTATTCTTCTCCTGCCTTGATACAGTTTTCCCATAATGATTTAGCATATTTTGACTCTATATTAATTTCATAACTAAGCTCTCCTGTGAAACTTATTCTCATTATTCTACATTCAATTTTGTCAATTATTGCGTCTTGGTAAGACATGTGAGGAAAGGCTTCATCACTAAAATCTTTATTAGGAAATAATTTTTTCAATATTTTTTTTGAATTTGGGCCACAAATACTCGCTGTAGAATAGTGATCAGTAACAGACGTTAAGTAAACATCTAATTCTGGCCATTCTGTTTGTAAATAGTCTTCGAGCTTAGAAAGCACATTTGCTGCGCCACCAGTAGTAGTGGTCATTAAATAATTATTTTCACCCAATCTTGTGGTTACACCATCATCATAAACCATACCATCTTCATTTAACATTAAACCATATCGGCATTTCCCAATTCCTAAATTTGACCAAGCATTTGTATAAACTCTATTTAAAAATTCAGAAGCATCAGATCCCTGAATATCTATTTTTCCTAATGTAGAAGCATCTAAAATTCCAGCACTATCTCTTGCAGTTTTACTTTCTCTTTGAACTGCTTCATGAAGATTTTCATTATTAATAGGGTAGTACCATGGTCTTTTCCATTGCCCAACGTTTTCAAACTTTGCATTATTTTGAACGTGCCATTCATGAATTGAGGTTTTTCTCACAACATCAAAAAATTTTCCAACACTTCTTCCTACAATTGCTCCAAAAGTTAATGGTGTAAATGGTGGTCTAAAAGTAGTTGTACCTAAAGTACCCATTTTTACTCCAGCTGTGTCAGCAATAATTCCTAGAGCATGCATATTCGATAATTTACCTTGATCTGTAGCCATTCCAGTTGTTGTATATCTCTTTACATGTTCTATTGATTTAAAACCTTCTCTAAGTGCTAACTTTATATCTTTCGCTGTCGAATCATTTTGAAAATCTATAAAAGATTTAGTTTTACCCTCTGATATAGTATTTGGTAACAGCCATATGTTTTTCTTCTCTAACTCTTTTGAACATAAAACTGAAATTTTATCAAAACCACTTTCATTAATGTTTAAAAATTTTTTAACTTTATTATTTGTATTTTTAACTATTTCTTCTAATTCAAAATCACCGTTACATGATCCAACATTTATATGATTTTCACTTTTTTCACTTGGAACAAATACTTGATCTATTTCTCTAAAATCTAATTTTCCTCCTGATTGTGTATGCATATGCACCATTGGTGTCCAACCTCCACTTATTGACAAACAATCACACTGAATTTTATGTTTATTTCCAGTAACATTTGATCCATCTTCTGATAAATTCATAATTTCTATTGATTTTATCTTTTTGTAGCCAAAAGTATTTACCACTGTAGAGTTCCAATATATTTTAATTCCTAGGTCTTCAGCATTTTTAACAATATTTGATGAAGATTTTTTTCTAATATCAATAATCTTTACTGATATTCCTTTTTCAAATAATGACACTGCAGTTTCGTAAGCACTATCATTGTTAGTAAAAATAATATTATTTAATCCACTGGATACACCATAAAAATCTAAATATTTTTTAACAGAGTTAGCAAGTATAATTCCAGGTCTATCATTGTTGTTGAATATAAGAGGCCTCTCTATTGCACCAGCAGCAACAATTACTTTATCTGCTCTTATTTTCCATAATCTCTGTCTTATACCGTCATTTTTTTTAACTAATGGTAAATGATCTGATATATTTTCTTTGGCCAAAAGGTAATTATAACTATGAAAAGCGGCCAAACTTGTTCTAGTTTTTATTATTAAATTATCTAATTTTTCTAATTCTGATATTTCATTCATTAACCATTCGTTTGATTTTTGATTATCTATTATAAAATGTTTATTATTTTGATAAATTGTGGATCCACCAAGTATATTTTTATCTTCAATTAATATTGTCTTTAAATTATTTTTTGCTGCTATTTTAGCTGATATAATACCTGAAATCCCTCCTCCAATAACTAAAACATCACAATGCTCATGTTTATGGTCATATATGTCCGGATCTGGTTGTGTAGGTGATTTGCCAAGGCCTGCAGACAATCTTATTAATGGTTCATAAATTTTTTTCCAGAAACTTTTAGGCCACATAAAAGTCTTATAATAAAAACCTGCCGGTATAAATGGTGATATTAAGTTATTAATTCCACCTATGTCAAAGTTAAGACTTGGCCAACAATTTTGACTAGATGCTTTCAATCCTTCATAAAGTTCTATTTCTGTAACTCTTACATTAGGCTCTGTTAAATCAGTATTATCATTTATTTGGCATATTGCGTTTGGCTCTTCAGACCCACATGACATAATACCTCTTGGACGATGATACTTAAAACTTCTGCCAACTAAATGAATGCCATTTGAAAGAAGTGCTGAGGCTAGGGTATCACCCTCAAAACCATGATATTCTTTACCGTCAAAAGTAAATGAAACAGTTTTTGTTTGATCAACAAATCTTGTTTTATTAATTCTATATTTGGTCATTTAAATTACTGGAGGTTTTTCACCCATTTTGTAAACTGCATGTATTTTGTCATTTGATGTATCTCTAACCATATTAAACCATTTTCTACATCCATGAGCATGGTTCCATCTTTCAAACTGAACACCTTTAATATTCTTTCTCATAAATAAATATTCTGCCCATTCATCATCACTTAGCTCTGTAGGTTGTTTTGGTCTTACAATGTGTGCTTCGCCACCACATGAAAACTCACTCTGGTCTCTTTCTCCACAATATGGGCAATTTATAACAAACATTAGTGTGCTACAGCAGCTGCACCATGTTCATCAACAAGATCTCCACTTACAAATCTGTTAAGATTAAATGCTGCATTTAATTTATGTGGCTCATCATTAGCAATTGTGTGAGCAAATAAATCACCAGATCCAGGTGTTGCTTTAAAACCTCCTGTTCCCCATCCACAGTTAAAATAAAGACCTTTTATATTTGTTTTGCTAATGATCGGACTTGCATCCGGGCAAATATCAACAATACCACCCCATTGTCTTAGCATCTTCATTCTACTAAAAATAGGGTACAGCTCTAATATAGCTTTTAAGGTACCTTCTACTACATCATGACTTCCTCTTTGAGTATAAGATATGTAAGCATCTGTTCCAGCACCAATTACTAGTTCACCTTTATCAGATTGACTAACATATGCATGGACAGCATTAGACATTACAACTGTATCTATTATTGGTTTGACTGGTTCCGAGACTAATGCCTGTAATGGTTTACTTTCAAGTGGTAATTTTAAGCCTGCCATATTAGCAATTACACTTGAATGACCTGCAGCTACTACACCAATTTTTTTTGTTTTGATAAATCCTTTTGTAGTATCAAGTCCTTCAACTTGGTCTCCATTTCTTTTTATTCCTTTAACTTCACAATTTTGAATTATATCTACACCCATTGCATCTGCACCTCTTGCATAACCCCATGCAACAGCATCGTGTCTTGCAGTTCCAGCTCTTCTTTGTAAAGTTCCACCAAGTACAGGGTATCTTATATCTTGAGAAGTATTTATTATTGGACAAAATTCCTTAACTTGTTTAGTGTCTAACCAAACAGCATCAATTCCATTTAACCTATTTGCATGAGTTCTTCTTTTTAAATCTCTAACGTCTTGAAGGTTATGAGCTAAGTTCATAACTCCACGTTGACTAAACATTATATTATAATTTAACTCTTGAGATAAATTTTCCCAAATTTTTAAAGCATGGTCATACAATCCAGCGCTAGCATCCCATAAATAATTTGATCTTATGATGGTTGTATTTCTACCGGTATTACCTCCACCAATCCAACCTTTTTCTAAAACCGCAATATTTTTCATGTTATGTTTTTTCGCAAGATAGTATGCTGTAGCTAGTCCATGCCCACCACCTCCAACAATTACTGCTTCGTATTCTTTTTTAGGCTCAGGATTGCCCCAGGCTTGTTTCCAGTTTTCATGCTGCGAAAAAGCATTTTTTACAAGTGAAAAAATTGAATAATTGTTTTTCATATTTGCAAGAAATTACTTGATTAATATTGAATATTCAATGATTTCAAGTTACACATGTATCAACGGAAGAGTGGGTGAGTTGGCTTAAACCAGCAGTTTGCTAAATTGCCGAAGGAGCAATCCTTCCAAGGGTTCGAATCCCTTCTCTTCCGCCATTTAATAAAGGTTCTGATTTTTAAAAAAATCTTTTAGGTATATTGGCTTTTGAGACAAAATGTACCTGTAAACATTGTAATTTTCTAAAACTCTTTGTACATAATTTCTTGTTTCTTTAAACTTTATAAGCTCAACCCAATCAATATAGTCAATCTGTTTTTTTTGAGGATCCTTATTAATTTTTTTCCAATACTTTACTCTCTTAGGACCAGCATTGTAAGCGGCTGTAGCAAAAGGGTAGGATCCTTTATACTGATTGATTAAACCAGCAATATAATGAGATCCTAAATTAATATTATATTCGGGGTCAGTCGTTAATTTAGACTTCGAGTATCCTAACTTAGCCTGTTTTGATACAGTCTTAGCCGTATAAGGCATAAGTTGCATTAATCCTTGAGCTCCAACTCTACTCCTTGCAGAGGTATCAAATTCACTTTCTTGTCTGATAATAGATAATATTAATGCTGGATCAGGAATTTTTCTTCCACCAACAAATTTTGGCACACTCATTATTGGATAATTAAATTGGTTGTGAAATCTTTTTTGATATGAGGCAATTTTAGAGACTTGTATAGCAAAATCAAAACGTGATATATCAGAAGCTAATTTAGCAGTTAAAGCTTCACTGCCTTCTTCTACATTATCGTTTGCAAGAAATCTTAATATATGTTTTGTGTATTTATCTTTATTTAAATAATCAAGTAAATCAACAATTGCGACAAGTTTTTTTGAGTAAAACTCTTGTTCATAATCATCATCTACAAACATTAATTTATCTAGTTCAAATTTCTCTTGAGGTTTTACTTTCATATGTGAGAGTTGACCATAGTAGGTTGTTAAATATTTTGATCCCTCCAAGAACCATTTATTTGAACTTTCTGTATTCCCAATTTTTTCATATGTTTTTCCCAACCAATACGAACCTCTTGATAAGCTGATTGGATAGCTAACATTCCTATAAAAATTTAAAAAATGATTTTCTGCTTGTTGTGCATCTTTTAAAAAACTAAGTGCTATCCATCCACTCATCCATTCTGCTTCAGCATAATCTGCACCTTCTGTCATTGCGTGATTTGAGATAATTCTATAAGCGGTTTTATATTTTTTTTTATAAATTAAAGATCTTCCAATTATTGACCTTTCTTTCCACCATTTATCTGGTCTTACTAAATATTCTTCAGAGTTTTTTACTTTGTTAAGAATTTCTAGAGAGCTGTCAACACGTCCTTTTTTCCTTCTCCATTTTAATCGATCATAATTTAAACCAGCATCATTCTTTAAATTTTTTGGTACCTTTTTAATCGCTTCATCAACCCCATATCCTCTGCTTATTAATATTTGTCTTGCTGTATAAAGTAATTGGTACTCATTAGGTAAGTATCTAATAACCCTTTTAAGATCCCAATGTTTGCCTTCCCAAGCATAATAATCTGCTCTATTTATATAATCAGAGTTATCTAGAATATTTTTAAATTTTTTTCTGAAATATTTTAAATTTTTTGTATTTAGATCTGCATTTATAAATCCTTCTTTAATTAATCTTATCCCATCACTAGACTTTCCAATTTTAATTAAACTTTCTCCTAACATCATTTTACCATATCCACTTAACGGCTTATTACTTTGAAACCAATTAATTATTTCCGTAGGAGAATGGATTTGTAAGTTTATTTTGTGTTCAGCAAGATATTTAATTCTGTCAAATCTCGGATAATCTTTAACTCTTTCTATAAACTTTTTATATTCAGAAAAGGTTACTTTGTTTCCTGACGTAAGAAGATGTCTCCACTCTATGAAATCATATATCGATTGAGCCCTTGCTTTTTTTGCAGTATTTTTTGCATCTTTCCAATTAGATTTTTCCATAAATCTAATTGCTTGTTTTGCAAATTCAAAATCTCTTTCACTGTAATATCTTGTTTTTTTAACAGTTCTTAATGTTTGTTTTTTTACAATAAGCGGTTTTTTTGGGGGTAACAGAATTCCAAAGATCTCTTTAGGTAAATCTTTATCATCTTTTAAACTTTGTTTTTCATTAAATGTTCCAGGTTTAAGTGGAGGTACTACTATCAGACTTTTAATCGCAGGTTTTTTCTTAGGTATTATTATTTCATTCGAATATGATGATTGAAAAAAGCTTAAAAAAAATATAATTGTTAATAGTAATTTAGATTTTCTAAAAATCATTTTTAATAACTTATGATATAAATATTTATGTTTAAAGGTTCAAATGTAGCTTTAGTAACACCATTTAAAGGCGATAGCCTTGATGTGGAAACTTATATAAAAATTATTAATTTTCATTTAGAAAATGGAACAAATGGACTCGTGCCAGCAGGTACAACTGGTGAGTCTCCAACTCTTTCACATAGAGAACATGAGAAAGTTATAGAGCTATGCATACAAGAAGCTAAAGGAAAAATTCCTGTAATTGCAGGCACCGGATCAAATTCTACTACAGAAGCTATATCATTGACAGAACACGCTGAAAAAGCTGGAGCAGACGGGGCCTTGATAGTGACACCTTATTATAACAAACCCACTCAGGAGGGCTTATATCAGCATTACAAGGCTATAAATGACAAATGTGGCATACCAATCATAATTTATAATATTCCTGGCAGATCAGTTATTGATATGACAGTAGATACTATGGCAAGATTATTTGAACTTAAGAACATTGTTGGTGTTAAAGATGCAACTGGCGATTTGAATAGAGTAGATGAGACTTTCAAAAAAATTGGCAATGAATTTATCCAACTAACAGGTGAGGACGGTCTTGCTTATGAATATAATAAAAGAGGTGGCGTAGGGTGTATTTCTGTTACAGCCAACATAGCTCCTAAAATGTGTTCTGATATGCAAAAATTTTCAAAATCACAGAATAACGATGAGCAAAAAAAGGCTGAAGAGATAGATAAAAAACTTCAACCTGTTCATAAATCTTTGTTTATTGAGAGCAATCCATCACCAGTTAAATACGCAGCTAAATTGATAGGTCTATGTGATGATAATGTGAGATTACCTTTGGTAACAGTTTTAGATGAAACAAAAGCTGAAGTTAAAAAAGCTCTTATATCTGCCGAATTAATTAATGAATAAAAAAACCACTCCTGGTTTAAAAATTATTACAATTAATAGAAAAGCATCTTTTAATTATTTTTTTAAAGAGATATTTGAAGCAGGTATAGTTTTAAAGGGCTCTGAAATAAAGTCAGTAAGATCAGGTAAAATTAATATAGCAGAATCTTATGCTGTCGATAAAGATGGAGAAATTTTTTTGATTAATTCTCATATACCTATTTATAAACAAGCTAGTTATTCAAATCATAACCCTTACTCTGAAAGAAAACTTTTATTAAATAAAAAAGAAATTAATAAAATTATTGGTAGAATTCATGAAGATGGTTTGACTATTGTACCAACAAAAATGTATTTCAAAAAAGGTAAGGCAAAATTAGAGATTGCAGTAGCCAAAGGTAAAAAACAATTTGATAAAAGACTGACAAAGAAAACAAGAGACTGGAACCGTGAAAAAGCAAGATATATTAGAAAATCAAGTTAATTTTGTATACTTGGCATTAGGTTCAAATCTTGGAGACAAGAAAAATAATCTAAATAAAAGTATAGATTTAATCCAAAAAGAGGGAATTTTTATAAAGAAAAGATCGAAATTTTATAGCACAAAATCTTGGCCAAATGAGAATTTTCCAAATTTTATTAATTCTATTATATTGGTTGAGACAAAATTAAATATAACCGAATTTTTTTTAAAAATTAAAAAAATTGAAAAAAAATTGGGCAGAATAAAGTCAAAAAGAAATCATCCGAGAATATGTGATATTGATATAATTGATTATAATGGTGAAATAATCCATAGAAAACTTGGAAATCATAAACTCAATATTCCTCATAAAAGAATGCATAATAGAAATTTTGTTCTGTTTCCTTTATATGAATTAGATAAAGATTGGGTTCACCCTAAACTTAATAAAAATATAGTCATTTTAATGTCAAATTTAGCCTCAGATCAGTTATTGGGTATTAAAATTGCTCAATAAAATGATATAAATAGTAATGCTTAAATCTGAAGAATTAATTAATAAGGTAAAAAATTATAACAAATTTCTTAATCCAGAAACTTTATCAAAAGCCTACGATTTTGCTTTAAAGGCCCATGAAAAACAAAAAAGAGATGAGGGCTCACCTTATATTATTCACCCGATAGCAGTTGCAAACATTTTAACTGAGTTAAAACTAGACAGTGCAACTATAGCTACTGGTTTACTTCATGATACAATAGAAGATACTCATGCAACTTATAATACAATAGTAGCAGAATTTGGAAAAGAGGTTGCTGATTTAGTAGATGGTGTTACCAAAATTTCTGAGTTTGAAAATCAAGCGATATCAAACTCTAAAGCAGAAAATTTTAGAAAATTAATATTAGCAACATCAAAAGACATCCGAGTTTTGCTGGTGAAAATCGCTGATAGACTACACAATATGCGTACTATTAAAGTTGTTGATAAAGAAAAGCAAATTAGAAAAGCAAAAGAAACAATGGAAATTTATGCACCACTTGCAGATAGGATGGGCATGCATCGTATAAGAGATGAATTAGAAGACCTTTCTTTTGAAGTTTTAAATGAAGATGCAAGAAAATTGATAAAAGACAGATTAGATAAAATTAAAGAAAATAATCTAATTAACTTTAATAATATTTCTGATGAGTTTTTTGAAATACTTAAAAACAAAAATATAGAACCAAAAATAGTTGGAAGAGAGAAAACTCCTTTTTCAATTTGGAGAAAAATCCAAAAAAAAAGAACTTCTCTTGAACAAATAACAGACATTATTGGGTTTAGAATTATTTTAGATAATATTGAGGATTGTTATAAAGCTTTAGGAATTTTCCATAGTAAATGGAATTGTATACCAGGTAAATTTAAAGATTATATTTCATCTCCAAAAATCAATAAATATCAATCATTACACACAGCTATTATTGGACCAAATAAAAGACCAATTGAAATCCAGTTAAGAACAAAGCAAATGCATGAATTTGCAGAAAGAGGTATTGCTTCTCACTGGAAATATAAATCATCAGAAAAATTTAATTCTTTAACTTGGAAGGAGTATGATTGGTTAGCAGATTTAGTTGAAATTATTGATAAAAATGAGAATCCAGATGACTCTTATGAATATACAAAACTTCAAATGTTTCAAGAAAACGCCTTTTGTTTCACACCAAAAGGATCAATTATAAAACTACCTAAAAATGCTACACCAATAGATTTTGCTTATGCGGTCCATACTCAAATTGGAGATGCTGCTGTTGGTTGTGAAATAAATGGGAATGAAAGCGCTTTGCAATCTATATTAAGAAACGGGGATGTAGTTAAGATTATCACTTCTAAAAAAGCCTCCCCCTCATTACATTGGTTAACGAGCACCAAAACAGGGAAAGCTCGTGCTGCAATTAGACGTTATTGGCAGTACCGTGAAAACAAAAAACCGATTAAGGAAAAAAGATATAATACTACACTTTGGATTTCTCTGCCTGACGAACCTGGAAAAATGGGCGATGTAACAACCATGATTGGTGAAAACTTTGTTAATATTTCAAGTGTAGAAATGGTAGAAAAACTCAATGGAAGGATTAATTTCAAATTTAATTTAATCATACATGACCTTAAGAACTTTACAAAATTGATAAGTGAACTAAAACAAAAAGAATATAAATTTAAAATTATAAGACACAAAAATAAAAAATATGCTTTCTTTAAAAAACTCTTTAGCAGTTTTAAGAAAAACTAATGCTTTGTTAGATGGACATTTTGTATTGTCATCTGGATTACATTCACCTTCTTATGTGCAATGTGCAAAATTATTAAGCTTTCCAAACAAATCTGAAAAATTTATAAAATCTTTAGCAAGTAAAATAAAAAAAACATTTAAAAATATTGATTTAATTCTTTCACCAGCGATGGGTGGAATTATAATTGGTTATGAAATCGGGAGAGTTTTAAAAAAAGAAACAATTTTTTGTGAACGTGTTGAGGGAAATTTTAAGTTAAGAAGAGGTTTTTATATTAAAAAAAAATCAAGAGTTTTAATTATTGAAGATGTTATAACTACAGGAAAATCAAGTTTAGAGTGTGCTAAATTAATAAAAAAATCTGGTGCAATTTTATTAGGATTCGCGTGTTTAATTGACAGATCTAATAAGCAAACTTTAAAGATAAAAAGAAAAAGTATAATTTCACAAGTAAAATTAAAAATTCCAACTTTTAAAAAAAAAAACATTCCAGAAAGTCTAAAAAAAATTCCAATTACCAAACCCGGAAGTAGATTTTTAAAATGAAAAAGAGGCTGGGGGTTAATATAGACCATGTTGCAACGTTGAGAAATGCTAGAGGCGAAAAACATCCTGATCCCTATACTATAGCTTTAGATGTTTTAAAGGCTGGCGCAGATTCTATTACAGTTCATTTGAGAGAGGATAGGCGTCATATTAATGATATGGATTTAAAAATTCTCTCATCAGATAAATCAATCCCCATTAATTTGGAAATAGCTTCAGACCTAAAAATTGTTAAAATTGCACTTAAAAATAAACCTTCTTTTATTTGTCTTGTACCTGAAAAAAGAAATGAAATTACCACAGAAGGAGGATTAAACTTAAAAAAAAATAAAAATAAAATCAAAAAAATATTAGAAATTTTTAATAGAAATAATATTAGAACTAGCTTATTTATAAATCCTTCTCTGCAAGATATTAAATTATCAAAAATCTTAGGAAGCAAATCTATAGAAATACATACAGGTAAGATTTCTAACCAAATAAAGCAAAAAAAAAATTATACTAAAGAGCTAAATAAAATTAAAAAATGTGCCACTTATGCTAAAAATATAGGTTTAGAGGTTCATGCTGGACATGGTATGGATTATAAGACAACAAAAATACTAAATAAGATAAAACAAATTGAGGAATTTAATATAGGCCATTTTATAATTGGAGAGTCTGTTTCACACAGCATTTCAAAAGTAGTTAAACAATTTATAAAAATATTAAGATAATGCATATAATAGGGAACGGTGTTGATATTATTAAAAATAGTAGAATAAATAATTCATTAAAAACTAAGGGTTTTTTAAATAGAATTTTTACAGAAAAAGAAATTCAACAAGGAACAAAATTAAAAAATAAAATTAATTTTTATGCAAAAAGATTTGCTGCAAAAGAGGCATTTGTTAAAGCAATTGGAACTGGCTTTAGGTCAGATATAAATTTTATAGATATTGAAATTAAGAATTATAAGAATGGAAAGCCATATATTTCACTATCAAAAAAATTAAACAATTTTTTGCAAAAAAAATTCAAAACACAAAAATATAAAGTCTTTCTATCACTTTCTGATGAAAAAGATTATTCAATAGCTTTTGTTGTTATAGATAAAAAAATATGAAAAAAATAATAATTGAAAATCTTAAAACTATAATTTATGCACTACTTATTGCAGTTTTAATTAGATCAATTTTGTTGCAACCTTTTTATATTCCTTCATCGTCAATGGAGCCAAATTTATTAGTTGGGGATAGACTTTTTGTAACTAAATTCACATATGGTTATAGCAAGCATTCTTTCCCATTTAGTCCACCTATTTTTGAAAATCGTATTTTTACTGATAATCCTAAAAGAGGTGATGTTGCTGTATTTAAAACGCCGGCCGATAATAGAACCGACTATATAAAGCGTGTTATTGGTTTACCAGGTGATACAATTCAATTTATTAATGGTGATCTTTACCTAAATGGTAATCAAATTTTAAAAACAATTAAATCAAAAAATATCACTAATTATTGTGGTAAATCAAAAATAAAAGTTAATACATTTGAGGAAAAACTTCCAAACGGTAGAGTTTATTTGGCATCATACAGAACAGATATTACTTTTGCTAACACGGATAAATACCTAGTACCAAAAGACCATTTATTTTTCTTAGGAGACAATAGGGATTGTTCAAAAGATAGTAGATTTTTATCTGAAGTTGGATATGTCCATAAAAATAATCTTGTCGGTAAAGCTCAAATCTTATTTTTTTCGTCAGATCCATTTGTTGGAAGTATAGTTAAATTTTGGAATTGGAAAGAGATATTAAGGCTAAACAGATTTTTCAAATTTATTGATTAATTATGAGCACTCTTAAAAGACTTCAAAAAAAAATTAATATAGATTTCACAAATGAAAAAATCCTTTTGCAAGCCATTACCCATAAAAGTTTTGATTCAAATAATAATTATGAAAATCTTGAATTTTTAGGTGATAGAGTACTGGGACTTGTTGTTTCAAAAAAATTATACGAACTTTATCCAAATGAAAAAGTAGGATCTTTAGATAAAAAATTAGCCTCTTTGGTCAATAAAAATAAATGTCTAGAGGTAGGAAATTCATTAAACCTTAAAGAATTTGTTATAACAGGTAATTCTAGGACGAGAAAAAATATTATTGAAAATAAAATTATATCGGATTGCTGTGAATCAATAATTGGAGCAATTTATATAGATAAAGGATTTGAAGTTTCTAAAAGTTATATTCTTAAACTATGGAAAAATTTACTAAACGATGCAGAAACTACATTTGTAGATGCCAAAACACAACTTCAAGAATACTCTTTAAAAAATTTTAAAATTTTGCCTATATATAAATTAGTTTCTAACACAGGACCTAGACATAAACCAAATTTTAAAGTTGGAGTAAAACTTAAAAATAGTAAGTATATTTATTCAATAGGATCTTCAAAAAAAAATGCAGAGCAATCCGCTGCTTTTGAACTTCTCAAAAAAATTAAACAAAAATGAATTGGCAAGATAAAGGATATTTATTATCTTTGAACAAATATAATGAAAATTCATCAATAGCTGAATTCTACACTGAAAATAATGGAAAAATAGTTGGTGTAATTTTTGGCTCAACTTCTAAAAAGATTAAGAGTTATTTATTAATAGGAAATAAATTTCACATAAACTCAAAACTAAGAGAGGATGGTAGGCTTGGATATCTCAAAATTGAGATTGATGAAATTAAAACGCCTATTTATTTAGAAAATAAAAAAAAATTATTTTGCATCATTTATTGTATGAATTTAATTAAAATTCTCACCGCTGAAAATGAGAATAATATTGAAATATATAATCTTTTAGAAAAATTATATAAAATAATTGACCTTGATAATTGGCTTGTTGAATTTTTATATTTAGAACTAAATATACTAAAGTCTATTGGATATGATATTAACTTTAAAGATTATGTCATTGATAAAAATATTAATGGCCAAACCAGATATATTGTGGACTCAAGTCAAAAAATTATACCTAATTTTCTAATAGATAAAAATATCAGCCCTGAAAATTTAAAAGATATTTATAGCGGCTATTCGATAGTTGGAGAATTTTTGGATAAAACAATTATCAAACCTAATAACAGGAATTATCCTTCTTCAAGAAATGATTTTGTTAATTTGTTGAAATAATTAAAGATCAATTTGATCGGCAAAATAAGTTACTATACTGTTTGCCCCAGCTCTTTTAAATGAAATAAGAGACTCTTTTATTGAAGCTTTATCTATTAATTTTTTATTAATTCCATTTATTATCAAACTGTATTCACCAGAAACTTGATATGCAAATACTGGTATTTTGAAATTGTCTTTTATTCTTTTTATTATATCAAGATAGGGCATGCCAGGTTTAACCATAACCATATCAGCACCCTCTTTTATATCTAATGAAACTTCTCTCAATGACTCATCTGAGTTCCTAAAATCCATTTGGTATGTTTTTTTATCACCTTTTAATAATTTTTTTGATCCAACGGCTTCTCTAAATGGACCATAAAAGCTAGATGAAAATTTAACTGCATATGATAATATTTGCACATCATTTAAATTATTATTATCTAAAGCTGATCGAATTTTACCAATTCTACCATCCATCATATCTGATGGTGCTATTACATCGCATCCCATTTTGGCTTGGAGCACTGCTTGTTTGGTGAGTATTTCTACAGTTTTATCATTTAAAATATTTTTTTTCTTTAATAATCCATCATGGCCATGTGAAGTGTAAGGGTCTAGGGCCACATCACACATAATACCAATTTTATTCTTAAATTTCTTTTTAATGAACTTAATTCCTCTACAAACTAAATTTTTTGGATTTAAAGCCTCAGAACCTTTTTCATCTTTTTTTGTTTGATTTGTGTATGGAAATAAAGCAACCATAGGTATTCCTTTTTTAATTGCTTTACCTACAACTGTATTTAGTTTGTCTACACTATATCTAAACACATTAGGCATAGATTTTATTGATTCTTTTTTATTTTTTCCTTCAATCAAGAAAATCGGCAGGATCAAATCACTATAAGATAAAGAACTTTCTTGGACTAATTTTCTAGACCAAGCATATTTTCTTGATCTTCTTAGCCTTAAATTTGGGTATTTACCTGTAATCATATTGTATTTTATTATGCGACAAAATCTATTATACAAATATATATATAAATGAGTAGAAAACAATCTTCATGAATGACAATAAAAATAAAATCGTAAACTTCAACTTACATAATAAAACTGATAGAGTTTTAGACTTCAGTGATTTTCAAAAACAGACTATGCAATTTGATATTGCTAAACTTCAAGATGCTTATAACCAAATCATACAAATTAAAAAATTCGATGATGGTGGTGGTGTAACTAATTTTGGTGCAATTTCATTGACACAAATACCTGGTGACCCAGATTCAATAAAAGGTAGTAAAGCTCGTGGTGTTTATTGGACTAAACCAGATAAATCTGGAAAAGAAGTTTCAAGAGATGTGGATATAGATGAGTCTAAATACAGTGAATTCATAAGAGATTATGAAAATACTTATTTTAAAGAAGTTTATGATGTTCTTTCATCCAAATATAAATTAGGCAGAGTGAGAATTTTATTAAAAGAACCAAGATCAACATTAAGCTGGCATAGAGATCCAGAACCTAGATTGCATATACCAATTATAACAAATCCAGGTTGCTTGATGGTTATCGATAATGTAGCTAAGCATATGCCTGCTGATGGATCAGTTTGGGTTACTAACAATACAAAATATCATAATGCATTTAATGGTGGAGAAGAAAACAGAATACACCTTGTTGCTTGTGTTTTAGATTATAAATTTAATTAATTTGAAAAAAATCTTTATTGCATCAGATCACGCTGGTTTTAAATTAAAAGAAAGTATTAAAAAAAATTTTTCTTCAACGTTTGATTTTTTAGATTTAGGACCAAAAAATTCAAAAAAATCAGTAAACTATCCAGATTATGCCCATAAATTATCAAAAAAGATAAAAAAAGAGGATGTTGGCATTTTAGTATGTGGTTCGGGTATGGGTATGGCAATTACTGCTAATAAGCATAAAAATATAAGAGCGGCATTATGTTATTCAGTAAAAAACGTTAAATTATCTAGATTGCATAATGATGCAAATGTTATTACATTAGGAGAAAGGTTGATTAGTAAAAAATTAGCCTTTAAATGTATTGATGCATTCTTAAATACAAATTTTGAAGGTGGAAGGCACTTAAAAAGAGTTAAAAAAATATAAATTTATGTCTAGCGAAACAAAATATTTAAACAGTGAGTACAAGGATTTTTTTGAAAAAAGCTTATTAGATAGCGATCCTGAAATTTATAAAGCTATTAATGATGAGTTAGTAAGACAACAAAATCATATTGAACTAATTGCATCTGAAAATATCGTATCTCAAGCAGTCCTTGAAGCTCAAGGTTCAGTATTAACAAATAAGTATGCTGAAGGATATCCAGGCAAAAGATACTATAATGGTTGTGAACATGTGGATGTAGCTGAACAATTAGCTATAGATAGACTTAAAGAATTATTTAATTGTAAATTTGCTAATGCTCAACCTCACTCAGGGGCACAGGCAAACGGAGCTGTGTTTTTAGCTTTGTTAAAACCTGGCGATACTTTTATGGGAATGAGTTTGAATTCAGGGGGACATATAACTCATGGTTTGAAAATTTCAATGTCAGGAAAATGGTTTAATGCAATTGGATATGAAGTTGATAAAGAATCTGAACTTATTGATTATGATAATGTTGAAAAACTTGCGCTTGAGCACAAACCTAAACTTATAATTGCTGGTGGAAGCGCTTATTCAAGAGTGATTGATTTTAAAAGATTTAGAGAAATTGCTGATAAAGTTGGAGCATACTTAATGGTTGATATGGCTCATTTTTCTGGTTTGGTTGCTGGTAAGGGATATCCAAATCCTTGTGACTATGCTCATGTAGTTACATCAACTACTCATAAAGTTTTTAGAAGTGCAAGAGGTGGAATTATATTAACTAACCACGAAGACTTATCTAAAAAATTTAACACAGCAGTTTTCCCTGGATACCAAGGAGGACCACTTATGCATATTATAGCAGCTAAAGCAGTCGGTTTTAAAGAGGCATTAAAACCTGAATTTAAAGATTATATTAAAACTGTTTTAGCAAACGCAAAAATTTTAGCTGAGACTTTAAAAAATAATGGTTTTAAAATTTATTCAGGCGGTACAGATACACATCTGATGCTAGTTGACTTAAGACCTTTTAATGTAAAAGGTAACGTCGCCGCAGAAAGCCTTTCTAGAGCCAACATTACATGTAATAAAAATGGTATTCCGTTTGACAGTGAAAGCCCAATGATAACTTCTGGAATAAGACTTGGATCGCAAGCAGCCACAACAAGAGGATTTGGGTTAAAAGAATTTCAAATAGTAGGTGATTTAATAACAAAAACTATAAAAGGGTTAGCTGAAAACCCTGAAGATAACTCTAAAACTGAAGATGAAGTAAGAAAAGAAGTTGTTAGCCTATGTTCTAATTTTCCTATATATAAGCACTTAGGTTAGCTTAAGCTTATGATATGTCCTATATGTAAAAAAGGCGACACATCTGTTGTCGACTCAAGACCCACAGAAGATGGTACAACAATTAGACGAAGAAGACTTTGTACATGTGGACAAAGATTTACTACTTTTGAAAGAGTTCAATTTAGAGAACTTATAGTAATTAAAAAAAATGGTAGAAAATCATCTTTTGATAGAGAAAAACTCTCAAAATCTATTTATGTTGCTTTAAAGAAAAGACCGATTGATACTGAAACAACCGAAAAATTTATTTCAAAAATAAGTCGAGCCCTAGAAGAATTAGGTCAAAGTGAGATATTATCAAATACAATTGGTACAATGGTTATGGAAGGTCTAAAAGAGCTTGACCCTGTAGCATATGTTCGATTTGCGTCAGTCTATAGAAACTTCAGAGAAGAAAAAGACTTTGTTCAATTTGTGGATAGAATTGATGTCTTTAAAAAAAGATAATTATAAATCATTAGATAAAAAAATTATGAACTTTGCTATAAATTTAGCAGAGAATAATAAGTATTTAACTGGGACAAATCCATCAGTTGGTTGTGTGATTGTGAAAAAAAATAAAATTTTATCTTTCGCAACAACTAACTATGGTGGTAGACCTCATGCAGAGACCATTGCCTTAAATAAAAATAGATCTAATAAAGGAACATCACTTTACTCGACACTTGAACCCTGTTCTCATCATGGTGTAACACCACCTTGCACAAATGCAATAATAAAAAATAAAGTTAAGAGAGTTTATTATTCAATTGAAGATAAAGATTTACGAACTTTTAATAAAACTAAAAAAATTTTAAAGGCAAAAAAAATAGTTGCAATA
>CABZDY010000010.1 GCA_902524635.1 uncultured Pelagibacteraceae bacterium | reverse complement strand
AATTTATTTATAAAATAAACTTATAAATATGACTAAGGTAGCAATAATTGGATCTGGGCCGTGTGGACTTTCTATTTTAAGAGCATTTGAACATGAGGAAAATAAAGGTTCAGAAATACCTGAAATTGTTTGTTTCGAAAAGCAAGAGGATTGGGGTGGTCTTTGGAATTATAGTTGGAGGACTGGCTCAGACCAATACGGTGACCCAGTTCACAATAGTATGTACAGGTATTTGTGGTCTAATGGTCCTAAAGAATGTTTAGAGTTTGCTGATTATTCTTTTGATGAGCATTTTGGAAAGCCTATTCCATCTTTTCCACCTAGAGAAGTTTTATACAACTATATTATTGGAAGAGTAAGCAAAGGAAAATTAAAAAATAAAATTAAATTTAATACAAGAGTTACAAGTGTAAATTATATTGCTGACAAGTTTGAAGTTGTCTACCAAGATAAATCAAACAATAAAATACTAAATGATAAATTTGATTATGTTGTAGTCTCATCTGGACATTTTTCAGTTCCATATATTCCAGAGTATAAAGGTATGAGTTCTTTTCCTGGAAGGATAATGCATTCACATGATTTTAGAGATGCAGAAGAATTCAGAGGAAAAAATGTAGTTGTATTAGGAAGCAGTTATTCAGCTGAAGATGTAGCACTTCAATGTAATAAATACGGAGCTAAAAGCGTTACCATTGGATACAGACATAATCCTATGGGTTTTAAATGGCCTAAAGGAATGAAAGAAGTTTTTTACCTTGATAGATTAGAAGGAAATAAAGCTATTTTTAAAGACGGGACAGAACAAGAGACAGATGTTATTATATTGTGTACTGGATATTTACACCATTTTCCATTCTTAGAAGATAATCTAGCTCTAAAAACTCACAATAGACTGTATCCACCTAAATTATATAAAGGTGTAGTTTGGCAAAACAATCACAAACTAATGTATCTTGGTATGCAAGATCAATTTCACACATTTAATATGTTCGATTGCCAAGCTTGGTTTGCAAGAGATGTTATTATGAATAAAATTAAAATCCCAGATTCCAATGAAGTTGAAAATGATATTCAAAAATGGGTATCATTAGAGGAAAAATTAGAGAACCCAGATCAAATGATAGATTTTCAGACAGAATACACTAAAGAACTCCACGGAATGTCTGATTATCCAAAAATAGATTTTGAACTAATCAGAAAACATTTCAAAGAATGGGAACATGATAAAGTGAATGATATTTTAACATACAGAAATAAATCATTCTCTTCTCCTGTGACTGGATCTGTAGCACCAATTCATCATACTCCATGGGCTTCTGCAATGGACGACTCGATGGATACTTTTTTAAAATAATAAAATATTTTTTATAATAAAGTTCTATTAACAGCTATTTTCCAACCATTTAATAACTTACTTCTTAATTTCTTGTTTATCTTAGGTTTAAAAATTTTTTCTTTTTTCCATTTTCTCTTTATTTGATCTAATGATTTAAATACTCCAATTTGATATCCAGCAAAAAAAACAACGCCAAGGGCTGTGGTTTCTAATATTTTGGGTCTTTCTGTATTTATATTTATAATATTTGCTAAAAATTGAGAAAACCAGTTATTTTCAACCATGCCCCCATCAATTTTAACAATATTAGGTTTTAATCCATCTTTTCTCATAGCATTAAATAAATCATGACTTTGGTAAGCAACTGACTCAAGTACTGCTCTAACTAATATTTTCCAGTCAGTGTCTCTTGTTAAACCTGTTATCAAACCTCTTGCATCAGGTCTCCAATAAGGTGCTCCCATTCCACTAAATGCCGGCACAATGTATACATCATCATTATTTTTTTTTGATTGTGCTATTCTTTCTGTATCATAAGCATTGTTAACTAATTTTAACTTATCGCGTAACCATTGCACACCTGCACCTGCTATGAAAATTGATCCCTCAAGGGCATAAGTACTTTTTCCATTAAGTCTATAACAAATAGTTGTTAATAATTTATTCTTAGAATAAATTTTTTTATAGCCAGTATTCATTATTACAAAAGCACCAGTTCCATATGTGCTTTTGACCGATCCTTTTTCAAAGCAAGACTGCCCTACTGCAGCAGCTTGTTGATCCCCTAAGACTGCCGATATTGGTATTTCAGTACCAATAATTTTCTTATTTGTGGAGCCAAAATTATCAGCTGAATTTTTAATTTCTGGCAAAATATTTTTAGAAATTTTGAGCTTATTTAAGATTTCTTTATCCCATTTATTATTATTGATATTAAATAACATAGTTCTACTTGCATTGGTTGCATCTGTTAAATGATGTTTTCCATTAGTAAGTTTCCAAATTAAAAAAGTATCAACTGTACCAAATAATAAATTATTTGATTTCAAAAGTTTCTTAGCATTTTTTACATTTTCTAATATCCATTTAATTTTAGTTGCAGAAAAATATGGATCAATAAATAATCCAGTTTTCTTTCTAAAAATTTTTTCATAATTTTTTTTCTTTAAGATTTCACAGTATTCTTGTGTTCTTCGGTCTTGCCAAACAATTGCATTGTATATTGGTTTGCCTGTCTTCTTGTTCCAAAGTATAGTTGTCTCTCTCTGGTTAGTAATACCAATACTTAATATTTTCCCTTTAAGTAAAGATACTTTTTTAATTACTTTTTTTAAGGCCTTAAGAGTTGTAAGCCAAATTTCATTTGGATTATGTTCCACCCATCCATTTTTTGGGAAGTATTGATTAAATTCAAACTGAGATGTAAATTTTATATTTCCTTCTAAATCAAATAAAATTACTCTAGTTGATGTTGTACCTTGATCGATAGCAACAAGAAATTTTTTCACAATTTTAGTCTATACCTAAATGTTTTTTTCTTTTATCGACCCAAGTTCTGATTAAATTGTCAAAAATCAATCCAATGAAAGCAACACAAATTCCAAGTGTTAATCCAATACCTGCCCCATTTTTATCTGATAGAGCTTTTAAAATATACTGACCCAGATCCTCTGTCCCAATAAAAGCTCCTATAATCACCATAAATAATGCAAAAACTATTGTTTGATTAAGCCCTAACATCATGTGTGGAAATGCTAATGGAAATTCTATTTTAAACAATCTTTGAAACTTTGTAACACCTGACATAGTTGCAGCATCATGTAATCCAGCCGGCACACTTCTAAGTCCCTCTATCGTGTATCTTGTTGCTGGTATGGTGGCATAAACTATTACTGCAATTAAAACTGATGTGTCAGTAATCCCAAAAAGCATCATTACAGGAATTAAATATACAAAAGATGGAAAAGTTTGGAATATATCGCAAACATTTAACATGAAGTTTCTAGAGTGTTTATTTTGAAAACATAAGGTTCCAACAGTAAATCCGATTGCGCACGATACTAATACACCAAAGGTTGCCATGTATGTGGTAACTAAAGCTCTATCCCACCAAGGGCTCAAAGCTATGAATAAAGTTAAACCACAAACAACTAAAGCTGATCTAATTCCACCAATTAAATATCCTGCTCCAACAACTAATACTAATGTAGCAATAGCAGGCATTCTCAAATACAAAGCTCTCATTGGTTGTAGCACATCTACAATTAGCCAAGTATTAAATGCTTTTATATATACGAAGAAAGTATCAAATATCCAGTCAACTCCTTTATTCCAAAAACCCGCTGTTGATATTCCTTTATTATGTGGAACTTCAAATAAATAATTATACCCATCTTTAAAATAAATTGATCCAAAGTAAGCTAATAGAATACCTGCTATTACTACAACGCCAAAGAATAAAGAATTTTTATTTCGTTGAAAAAAATTCAAATTACCAAAATAATCAACTTGTTTGTTAGCCCAAGCTAATGACATCTTATCTAATAGAATTGCAATCAAACTAATGCATAAACCTGCCTCTAATGCTAATCCAATATTCAACTGATTTAATGCTAACAATAAATTAAATCCTAAACCTTTTGCTCCAATAAATGCAGAGATAACTGCCATAGAAAAACAAACCATTATTACTTGGTTAACTCCTATTAAAATATCTCTTCTCGCTGTTGGGATTAATACTTTTGACATTAGTTGCCAGTTATTACATCCACTCATTCTACCAGCTTCAATTACCTCTGGAGGGACCGCTCTTAAACCTAATAAAGTTAAAAGTATCATTGGTGGCACAGCAACAATCATTGTTATAATTACTGCAGCATGGTCACCGACCCCAAAAAGAACTAGTGCAGGAACTAATACCGCATACTGGGGCATTGTCTGCATAACTAAAAGTATTGGATATAGAGCTTTTTCTACTCTTTTACTTTTAAATGCCGCAACACCTAAACCTAACCCAAAAATAAATGAAAGAGGCGCTGCAACCAATATAAAAGAAAGTGTCTGCATAGAAGGTTTCCATTGCCCAAATATTGAAATGTAAGTCATTGATAAAAGTGCATATATTGCTAATCCTTTACCTCCTAACTTATAAGCAAGTATTGCTGATCCAGCTGCTACAATAGTCCAAGGCAAGCCTGGTAGTTCTGCCCAAGGATTAGCATCAATCCAATCCCAACTAGTAAAAGCAACAATTGTTTCAAGACCACCTAATAAAATTTCTCTAATTAATTCTATTAGAAAAGTCATGAATGCAGTTAAGTTTCTAGTTATTTGTAAAACCAAAGGTCTAGTTTTATATTCTTGCGTATCTTCATTCCAGAATTCCATTGGCATCCAATCATTCATTAAGAAAAATAATGAATCATTTATCCAAATCGGTAACCATCCAAGAAGTGGTGGCAACCTCCAAAAAACATCAAACGCATAATATCTAACTTCTTTGCCTAGAAATACGAAGGCACTCTGATTTGGGTCTTTTATAAATTCAGCCTGTCCTCTTATAAATTTATATGTTTCAGGTACATCGATTGCAAAGCATAGTGCAAAAAACACAACTAATAAAAATAACCATTGAAATAATTTTGGATATTTTTTTAGAATTTCCATAATTTAATTATTATTTTTTCTTCCTCCAAAAACTGTATTAATAATTTTTGCAGGATTTATTGAGCCTACTACATTGTTATTGCTATCTGTCACAGCTACTGTTTTTTCTTGAGTTAAAATTTTTTCAGCAACGTTTTCAATAATCTCATCTTTTGAAACTTTTAAATCACCTATATCAGAAGAGGTTTTTTCATCCATTACATCTTGAATTAATAAAACTTTTTCTCTCGGCACTTCCTCTGTAAATTTTCTTACATATTCTGTTGCTGGTTTTAAAACAATATTAGCAGGTGTATCTAACTGTTCAATTATTCCATCTTTCATAATTGCAATACGATCAGCAAGTTTTAAGGCTTCATCAAAATCATGAGTAATAAACATAATTGTTTTTTGTAATTTTTCTTGAAGTCTTAAAAATTCATCTTGCATTTCTTTCCTTATTAGAGGATCTAATGCTGAAAAAGGTTCATCTAAGAACCATATATCTGGCTCTACTGCTAAAGATCTTGCAATTCCAACTCTTTGTTGTTGTCCACCAGATAACTCTCTTGGAAAATAATTTTCTCTTCCATCAAGACCAACAAGTTTAACCATATCCATTGCCTTATTAATACTATCTTCAGTTTTAATACCCTTAATTTGAAGAGGAAAAGCAATATTTTCTAAGACTGTTTTGTGAGGAAGTAGTGCAAAACTTTGAAAAACCATTCCCATTTTATTTCTTCTTAAGTCAATAAGTTCCTTGTTATTTAAATTAAGCAAGTCTTGACCCTCAATAAAAATTTTTCCACCTGTTGCATCTGTTAATCTAGAGATGCACCTTAATAATGTTGACTTACCTGATCCTGATAAACCCATTACAACTAGCATTTCACCTTTTGAAACCTCAAAAGAAGCATTGTTCACTCCTACAATACATCCATTTTCTTGAAACGTTTTAGCATCAACATTGCCATTTGCTTCTTTAAGCATTCTCTCAGCGTTTGCTCCAAAAATTTTATAAACAGATTGGCATTTAATTACTGGTTCAGACATAAATAATATTAAGGTTATACGAAATTAAGATAAAATAAAATCTCTATAATTTGTTACATTTCCTCCTTAAAAATTTTTAATAAAATAAACTCTTGTATCAATACCTGTACTTAAAAAACTCAAAGCTTCTCCACTTACTTTAATAGTTTCATCTACACCAACATTATTTCCACTTACAACGAAACCTGCAAAACATTTATTTTTTTCATCGTCCCATTTTACAAATGTTTCGTCTATTTTATTTCCATTAATTGTATAAATTTCATGTGCTCTAAAGTTTAAAAAATTTGCTCCCATTATTGCACGTTGAGGTATAAGTTTAGTTGCCTTGCAAACAGCTTCATATAATTCGTCAGATAGTCTAAAATTATCAGTGCCATCAAACGAAACTAAAACTCCTGAAGGAAGGCTAGAAATTAGCTTATTAAGTTTTCTTTCTTGAGCTATTCTTTCTTCTTCTATTTTCATTTTGGCAACCAGTTCGTCACCTTCACCAAAAATATTATTTAAAACAAAAAAAGTAAGAAAGATAAGAATAATTATACCAACTAATCCACCAAATTGCTTAACAGGTTCTGACAATGTTTTAAAACTATTCTTGGAAACTTCCATTTTTCCAAATACCTTTTTTTTGTTTACCATCTGACCAAGTAAAAGTACCTTCGCCATTCATAAAACCATTTGCCCATTCACCTTCATATGTTGAACCATCAGGAAAAAATAAAATTCCTATACCGTTCCACTGACTTTCTTTAAATTGACCTTTGTAAATATATCCATTTGGCCATGTTTCAGTTCCTTGGCCATGCTTTTTCGTAGCTACCCATTCACCTTCATAAGTTGTTTTATCTGTGTAAACCCACTTACCATAACCATTGTCACAATTTCCCTCTTTACATCCTGTGCTTCTTGCTGATGCTAAAGAAGTAATTAATGACGAAAAAAGTATAAAAAATATAAGCTTTTTCATGGAAATATATTACACAAAATTTCCTAAAAAAAAATTAGGCATTTTTTGATTTATTCTTACAAATATAAATTGAAATATCTTTTTCTGAATTTTCTGTATTTATATTTTTTGTAATTTCGTGGATTAATTCGCCTGATTTTCTTGTAATTATCGCAGACTCTGAATAAGTTTTTTTATTGTTAAAGGCTTTAAACAAAACTACGTCCTTATTTACTATTTTTACGTCATAATTTGAATTTTGAGAGAAAAATTTTGACAATCCATTTACCATTAATGTGTTTGGTTTATTTGAATAGATTTGAAAAGAATCTAAATTTTTAACATTTAGGTCCTCTGCTAAAAAAGTTTTATAATTATATTCTGAATTCTTAACAATTTTTTTTTCTAACTCACATATAAATTCTAAATTTAAATTTTCACCAATACTTATGTCTTTTGCATAAGCAAAATTGAAAATAAAAAAGTTTAATAATATTAAATAAAATATTTTTGCCATTAATTATTTGAAGTAATAAAAAAAATCCCCCCCAATAAAATTGGGAGAGATCTTTAATTTTTTAAATTAACCTTAATGATCGTGTGTAAATTCTTCCCACACACTCTTATTGTCAGCTAACCATTTTTTTGCTGCATCTTCATGAGTCATTTTATCGACATCAACTAAAGCTGCCATTGCACCAATTTGACTTGTAGAGAATGACAATTTGCTGAACATTTTAGCTGCTGCTGGATGCGTTTTTGGAAAATCTTCATGTGCTGCTTTTTTCAAATAACCATCCGGAGAACCACATTTTCCATCTCCACCATCTTCTGGTCTACAACCAGCTGTGTATGGAGGGAAGTCGATAAATGTAAAACCAGCACCATCCGTAAAGTTTGGAGTCCAGTTAAATATGATAGTTCCTCTTCCTTCTTTTTTAGCTGCAGATAACTCTGCCCAAAGTGCATCTGCACTTCCTGCAAATTTAACCCACCAAAGATCTCCTAATCCAAGAGCATCAACTCTTTGAGGTATTAAATCTCCGTGCCATGTTTGTGGACCTTCTAACATTCTTCCTTTTCCATCTGGTGAATCAGGTGTTGTGAAGTTTTTTGCACAATCAGGATTTTTTAATGCAGTCCAATCAGGTAGACCTGGGCATAAACCTTTTTCCACAACCCAGTTTGGATATCCCATATCTTCAAGAGTTCTTGCTTCGTGATCACCCATATCTAATAAGCCACCTTTATCCAAGGCAGTAGTGAATGATTTACCAAATGCAGATTCCCATACTTCGTGAGATATAGTTACATCACCAATTCTGATTGACTCATAAACCGCTTGCGAGTCAGCATTTACGTATTTTACATTGTTCCCCATACTTTCCATAATTCCGCCAATTACGTAAGCCATTACAATTTGACTTGACCAGTTATGAGTTGGGATAACAATTGGTTTTTTACTATCTGCTGCGTTTGAAATCCCTGCAAAACTTACAAGAGATATCACCATAGCTGATAATAGAGATATTATTTTTTTCATTATTTCCCTTTCCTTAATATTAAGAGCTTAAAGTATCACCTCTATTATAGTTACAGTCAACCAGCAAAATTGATACAAATGTATATATAAAATTTATATATAAATTTATTGATACTTTTGTATAATTTTTGAAATATTTAAAAAAATGCAAACAAGTCTAAATATTAAAGAGCCCGGTTTAAACATACTACCACCTGGAGTTGAAAGATATGTTGTCAATGCAGGTGGCATTACAGGCATACAAATATTTCCTGATGATGAAATTGAAATAATAAATAATGAGGGAAATCAAATTTGCGAAATAAATATTTTTGACAAGAACGGAAAATCAGAATTAGGAATTTTAAATTTAAAAGAAAGTAAAAATTCATCTGCTATAAAAAAAATACTTTTAAAAAAAGAAGAAGGTTCTTTGCAAGCATTACTTCAATTAAAAAAAAGAAATTTGCAAATCGAAAAAGCTACCTCATCAATTCTCTTTGACAAAAATACTATTGCTGGAGAAAAAATATTTCTAAATGCAAAAGATAATTGTTATTGTATCTTTGCTGCTCCTGGAGATGATATGCTTGTTCATGATCAAAATCCACCTTCAGATTTAACTGTATTAGTTAAAAGAGCAAAAATTAAAAATTCAGAAAAAGAATTTTCAATAATCCCTGATCCAATTTACGATCCTGACTATGAAGTCAATATAGATAGAAAAACTGCAACAGGATATCAAGTTAAGGCTGGGGACTATGTTCAAATAATTACACCAACGGGAAGACAATGTTCAGATTTTGTTGCCTACGACACAGCTAAATTAGAAAAAGGTAAAGAGAGAGGACTTGATTGGCAAACAACTAGAACTTTTATGGGAAATACTTTTCCAGGTCCTGGCTTATTTTCAAAATTTTATGATACTGATCATGAGCCACTGATAGAAGTTATTAGAGATACTGTGGGGATACATGACACATTTAATTTAGCTTGTACCTCAAAGTATTATGAAGATTCTGGATATTTTGGTCATGCAAATTGCTCCGACAATTTAAATGATTCAATGAAAAAATATGGTGTGGAAGAAAAAAAAGGTTGGCATGCAATTAATCTTTTCTTTAATACATCTTCGGGAGGTCAAAATTCTGTTACATCTGATGAGTCTTATGCAAGGCCAGGCGATTACGTCATTTTTAAAGCCTTAAAAGATTTAACGTGTGGAACAACTGCATGCCCTAGTGATATTGATAGCTGTAATGGATGGAACCCAACTGATATTTTTGTTAGAACTTATGAAAAAAACAAAGAGTTTACCAAATCATACGGTTTTAGAATGAAAACAGACTCAGAGAATAAACTTACAAGAAACACAGGTTTCTATGAAAGGACATCAAAATTAACTAGAAACTTTGTCGATGCTCGAGGTTTTTGGTTACCAAATGATTATACAAAACATGGTGTCATTAATGAATACAATGCTTGCAGAGAAGATGCTGTCTTAATTGACTTATCTTCATTGAGAAAATTTGAAATTCTAGGTCCAGACGCTGAAGAATTAATGAATTATACATTAACTCGAAATGTAAAAAAACTTTCAGTTGGTCAAATTGTATATTCAGCAATGTGTTATGAAAATGGAACCATGTTTGATGATGGAACGTTATTAAAACTTAGTGACCATGGTTTTAGATGGGTTTGTGGTGATGAATATGGAGGTGAGTGGCTTAAAGAACAAGCAAAGAAAAAAAATTATAAAGTACATATTAAAAATTCAACTGACCAAATAAACAATTTATCTTTACAAGGTCCAAAAAGTAGAAAAATTTTAGAAAAAATAATTTTTACACCACCTACCCAACCTTCTATATCTGAATTGGAATGGTTTAGATTTACAATATGTAGATTGGAAGAATTAAACGGAATACCATTAATAGTTTCAAGGACAGGTTATACAGGTGAGCTAGGATTTGAAATTTGGTGTCATCCAAGTGATGCTCCTACAGTTTGGGATAAGGTAATGGAAGCAGGAAAAGATGAAAGTTTGATACCAGCTGGTTTTGCGGCTTTAGATCTTTTAAGAATTGAATCTGGTTTAATTTTATTTGGCAATGAATTTGATGGACAACAAGATCCGTTTGAAGCTGGCATTGGTTTTTCTGTTCCTTTAAAATCTAAAACAGAAGATTTTATTGGAAGAGAAAATTTAATTAAAAGAAAAGAAAATCCTCAAAAAAAACTTGTAGGACTAGATCTCATTGGTAAAGAGATAGCAAATCATGGAGATTGTGTTCATATTGGAAGATCTCAAGTTGGTATTATAACCAGTGGATGCATTTCTCCGACTTTAAATAAAAATATTGCATTATGCAGAATAGATGTAGGTCACTCAGAAGTAGGTAATGATGTTGAAATTGGAAAGATAGATGGACATCAAAAGAGAATTCCTGCTAAAATTGTTGGATTCCCTCATTACGATCCAAAGAAAACTAAAGTAAGATCTTAATGGCTAAATCAACTAAGGATTTGTTAGAGTTTTGGGAAGATCAAATGAAGCTTTCACATACATCAAGTAACTATTTTTTTAGAAAATCACCTTCTCATTATCATATGATGCTTCTAGTTATGTCAGCATTTAAGCAAAAACAAAATTTGTCAGTGGAGGAGCTTAAAACTAAATTATTTAAGACCTCTAGACCAAAATCTGCATTAATAATTAATGAAGCATGTGAAAAAGGTTTTTTTTATTTAGAAAAAACTGCACAAGATCAAAGAAAAAAACATATTAAACCAAGCACTTCCTTTATAGAGGAATTTAACGATTATTTATCTACTCTTAAAAATTTAAGCTTTTAACAATCAGAAAATCCTAAGTTCTATAAGTTTTTATTTCTAAATTTTATATATAAAAAAAATTATATATTTAACCCTTTTCAAAAAATATTGTTTAAATATGTCATTACCGACAAAAGCTAAAGTAGTAATCGTTGGAGGGGGAATACACGGTCTTAGTACTGCTTGGAAACTTTCCGAAACATATAAAAATCCAGGTGATATTGTCGTTTTAGAAAAGAAAGATACTGCAGCAGGAGCTAGTGGTATTGCGTGCGGAGTTGTAAGAAATAATTATTTTCAGCCAGCAATGAGAGAATTAATGGCTCATTCAGTTTCAGTTTGGGAAAGTGATCCTAAAGCATTTAAATATAATGCAGTTGGTTATTTACAGATTTCACCAGAAGTAATGCATGCGGATGTTGCAACTATTTATGAACAACAAAAAGCAATTGGTTACGAGTCTGAATTTATAGAAGGTGAAAAAGATTGCTTGAAATATATGAAAGGTATGTTTGGTGACTGGCAAGCACAAGGTATAACTTCTGTTCTTCATGAAAAAAAAGGTGGATACGCATTTAACAAAGATTCTATTAGAGCACTTGAAGATAAGTCTACCTCAAATGGTGTTGAAGTATTAAAAGGCGTAAAAGTTACAGGTTTTAAAAGAGGAAGTAATAGTAAAGCTGTTACAGGAGTTGAAACAGACAAAGGTACAATAGAATGCGAACAAGTTGTTGTTGGTGCAGGACCTTGGGCTAGAGATTTTTGGAATATGTTAGAGCTTCCTAAAACTGCAAATATTAAAGGTAAAGATGGTAAAATTCATGAAACTGACATGTGGAAGTATTGGATGCTTCAAGAAGGTGTACTTGGTGTAGAACCAGATTTTTTAAAAATGGATAACGGTGAACAGCCACCTGTAATTCATGTAGACTCAACGGCTCCATTATACTCAGATAAAACTAAAAAATTATTAACGGATAAAATTTGGGGAATATATTATAAACCAGATATCGAAGGACTCGGTGTCCAGGGTGGAACTTCACCTTACATAGTTGATAAACATTTTGATCAAGTAAACGTTGATCCATATGGAATAGAATCCCCTGAATATCAAACAACAGAAGCTTTTAATGATATGTGGTGTTCAGCGTTAGCTCATTGTCAAAAAAGATTTGAAGGAAAATCAGATTTATATAGAAAAGGGCCTTCTGGAGGTCTTGGATGTATGACGCCAGACTCTTTTCCAATTTTTGATAGATTTTTAGAAAACGTTTACATGATAGCAGACTCTAACCATGGTTATAAAATGATTGGAGTTGGAGAGCTTGTTGCAAAAGAAATTCTTGGATCCGAAAGTGATTTATTAAAACCATTTAGATTCAACCGTTACGAGAAAGGTGAATTACACCCAACATCTAATAGTCCATTTCCTTGGAGCTAATTTATCTAAGTAGACAGATGTTTTTTTTTCAGTTAACTTTTTGGTCTAAAAATTCTTAAGGGGGAATATGACTGATCTAGAGAAACATGTTAATCAACCGGGTAGAGCCAAACTAGTTAAACAAGTTAGAGCTAAAATAAATGAACTAAAAATTGATTATATTTTTTTTCAATTCATTTCAGTAACAGGAAGAGTTGTTGGTAAAGGAATTCCTGCAGATCATTGGGAAAGAACATGCGAAAAAGGTTTTCAATTAGTTTATGGAGCAACTGCTAATTTATTCTTAGATCGTCATAATAATTATATAGGATATGGTCCGGAGGCTAAAGAATTGGTTGGAATACCAGATCCTGAAACTTTTTGCCAACTACCTTGGGATAAAAAAGTTGCAAGAGTTTTTGTAACTTGTTTTAGAAATAGAGAAGAAAGAGAAAATCCAGGTGGTCACTTAACATCAGATTGCAGAGGTAATTTAAGAATTATTGCTAAAGAGTTTAAGAAAAAACATGGTTACCAACTAAGAGTTGGAACTGAACCAGAAATGATGTGGTTGACTAGAAACGATGATGGAACTCCAACTGGTAAGGGTTTTTCTAAACCATATTGTTATCACATAGATCAATTCGAGTCTTTAAGACCTGTATTTATGAGAGTAATGGAATATGCAAGAGCTATGGGATTTGACATGATTCAAGGTGACCATGAAGATGCCCCTGGACAACTAGAGTTAAATTGGATGTACGATGATGTTTTAAGAAATGCAGATAGATTATCTACTTACAGACAAATTTGCGCTCAAGTTGCGAGAGAATTTAATTTAATTGCATGTTTTATGACAAAACCTTTTATGGGAGTATCAGCTAGTGGTTGCCATACCAATATGTCTTTATGGACAGGTGGAAAAGATAAGATAAATAAATTAGGTCACAAATCTTTACCAGGTATGGATGAAGTATTTACTTATGTAGAAGGTGGAACTAACACTTTTATGCCTGATACAAAAGATGTTCAGTTACCAGGTAAAGTTGGTTTAAAATCCATTGGTGGAGTTATGAAACATCTTGGTGCGTTAACTGCAATTGGATCATCAACGGTTAACTCATATAGAAGATTGTGGGATCAAGGTTTTTGGGCACCAGTTTATGCTGATTGGGGTTATCAAAATAGAACCTGTGGATTAAGAGTTTCAGCACCAGGAAGATTTGAATATCGATCGGTAGATTCTATGCATAATCCATATTTAATGGGTGCGGGTTTATTAAAAGCTTTTGATGATGGAATATCTAACAAAATAGATCCAGGAAAACCCGAATCTAGAAATATTTATGAAGCTCAAAAGGCTGGAAAAAATGTAAAAAAATTACCTTTAAGTCTTGGTGAGGCTTTAGATCGTTTAGCAGATGATAAAGTTATTCAATCCGCAATGCCAGATGAAATGTATAAAATATTTCATTGGTATAAAAACGATGAATGGGAAAGATTTTTAGGTGCAACAACTCAATGGGATCTAGATACTTATTTGGATTGCCTACCATAAACAAATTTAGTTAAGGAGAAATATGTGCGGAATAGCTGGTCTTATCCATAGGGGAAAATCCTCTAACGTAGGAAATGAATTACAAGCAATGCTTCAGGCCTTAAAGCATAGAGGTCCTGACTCAACAGGTTATGCTCTTTATGCAGATAACGATGGTCAAAACTTTATAATGAGATTTAAAGTTGGAGAAAATGTCGGTGAAGGTAGTTCTTCTATAAATGAAGACGAGAGTGTTTATGACAAAAGAAAAGATCTTGTTGATCAGATGTTAAAAAGTCTTGGTGCAAAAGTTTTAAAAGAAGAAAAATTAACTCCCTACTCTTATAGATACGAAATGCAATACGATGAGGATTTAATGGATTTTTCAAAGAAAATTGAGAGTATCGAAAGTGTTGAAATATTATCCATTGGAAAATCTCTTGAACTAATAAAAGATTTAGGAGACGCACAGGAGGTTTTAGATAGATATGATCTTGGCAAAGTGAGAGGAACTCATGCTATAGGTCATGCTAGAATGGCAACTGAGTCCGGTGTAGATATAAAATCTGCTCACCCTTTTTGGGGATATCCATTTAGCGATGTATCTGTTGTGCATAATGGTCAATTAACTAATTATTGGAATAATAGAAGAATGCTTGAAAATAAAGGTATGAGATTTATGTCAGAGTGTGACTCTGAATTAATCGCAGTTTATTTAGCAGAAAAAATGAGAAATGGAGCAACTCTAGAGGAAGGTATGAAGGATAGTTTATCTGGATTAGATGGCGTGTTTACTTATTTTGTTGCAACAAAAGATTCTTTAGGAATGGCAAAAGATACAATGGCAGCAAAACCACTGGTTCTATATGAGTCAGATGATTTGGTAGCTATGGGATCTGAAGAGATAGCAATAAGATCTATCTTGCCCCACGAAATTGACACTTATGATCCTTTTGATGGAGAGGTAAAAGTATGGCAAATATAAAAACTAACGAGAATAAAACTAAAGCCCAATCAATGGGACTTCATAGTGAAGTCTTAACAGGAAAAACACAACAAAAATTTTTCAATCCAGATGAAGCAGAAAACTTTTATTATTGGGGAACTTATGATGTAGATTTTAATAAAAGAATTGATCTTGATGTAAATGATCTAGATTGCAAAGAGGCAAACAAAAAAATTGATGAGCTTATGAGTCAAGGTTATGGAACAATAGTTATAAAGAACCCACAAGGAAAACACAGTTTAGGTGTTGGAGTATTAAATAAATTAAATTTAATATTTGAAGGAAGTTTGGGTTATTTTGGTGTTGGTTCTATTGATGGCCCAACAGTAAGAATTAATGGCAGAGTTGGATGGTCATGTGCAGAAAATATGATGGCAGGAAAAGTAGTAATAGAAAAAAATGCAGGATCATGTTTTGGTGCAGCAGTTAGAGGTGGAGATTTAATTTGTAAAGGAAGTGTTGGTGCTAGAACAGGAATTGATCAAAAAGGTGGAACAATTATTGTTGGGGGTGACGCTGGAGCATTCACTGGGTTTATGATGCAAAGAGGCAGAATAATAATTTTAGGTAATGTCGGTATAAACCTTGGAGACTCTATGTACGATGGAACTATTTATGTGGGTGGAAAAATAGGATCATTTGGTAGTGATGCGATTGAGTCGCCTATGACAAAAAGTGATGTAGATTGGATTAAAAGAAAACTTAAAGTAGCAGAAATCGGTGAAGATTTTGATATTTCAAAAATGACTAAAGTAGTTGCAGGTAAAAAATTATGGAATTACGACGCTTTAGAACCAACTGAGAAAAAAGGAGCAATTTAATGGCAAAGAAAAAAAACGGAAAATCAAATGGTCATTCCAATGGGAATGGTGGAAGTGAATTCTCAAAAAGAAATAAAAGTTTACTAGGTTATAACGCTATATTTACACCTGAAGTAATCGACGACATTCATATTAAGGCTCAGTTAGGAAGATACCGAATGAGAGGTATGGCTCTGATGAAAAAAATTCCTACATTTGACGATTTAGTTTTTTTACCTGGTACTCTGACAAGATTTGTAATTGAAGGTTACAGAGAAAAATGTGAAACAAAAACTATCATTGGTCCAAGATGTGAAAACCCAGTAGAATTAGATATACCAGTTTATATCACAGGTATGAGTTTTGGAGCTTTATCGTATGAAGCAAAAACAGCACTTGCAAGAGGAGCTACTATGGCAGGTAGCGCAACATGTTCGGGTGAAGGTGGAATGATACCTGATGAAAGAAGATATTCAGAAAAATGGTACTATCAATGTATTCAATCAAGATATGGGTTTAATCCTCATCATGCACAGCTTGCTGATGGAATTGAAGTGTTCATTGGTCAAGGTCAAAAAGTTGGAATGGGTGGACACTTGATGGGTCAAAAAGTTACTGACCAAGTAGCAGAGATGAGATCATTACCAGCTGGTATTGATCAAAGATCTCCTGCAAGACATCCCGATTGGTTAGGACCAGATGACTTGGCTTTAAAAGTTCAAGAGCTTAGAGAATTAACAAAAAATAAAGTTCCAATACAATTAAAACTTGGTGCAGCAAAAGTTTATGATGATGTTCGTATGGCAGCAAAATGTGATCCAGACTCTATTTATTTAGATGGTATGGAAGGCTCGACAGGTGCCGGTCCACACATCGCAGCAGCAAACACAGGTATACCAGGAATAGCTGCAATCAGAGAAGCAAGAAGAGCAATAGATGATGTTGGAAAAACTGGTAAAGTTACTCTTATTTATGCTGGTGGTGTTAGAGATGGAGCCGATATGGCAAAAGCACTAGCTCTTGGAGCAGACGCCATTGCTATAGGTACTGGAGCAATGATTGCACTGAATTGTAATAAAGAAATTCCAGAGTCTAATTTTGAAAAAGAAATGGGAGTGCCAGCAGGTCATTGTTATCACTGTCATACTGGTCGTTGCCCAGTTGGTGTTGCTACTCAGGATCCTAAGTTAAGAAAAAGACTAAATCCAGATGAAGCAGCTCTTAGAGTATACAATTACTTGCATACTATGACGTTAGAAGCTCAATTATTAGCTAGAGCTTGTGGTAAAACAAATATCCATTCATTAGAGCCAGAAGATATGGCAGCTTTAACAATGGAAGCATCTGCTTTAGCAAAAGTACCACTTTCTGGAACAAATCATACGGTAGGAGTTGACGATTTTCATAAAATATAATTATGCCAAAGAAAAAAAATAAAAAATCTAGCAAAAAAACAATTAAAGGTCAGTTAGGTAAAAAGAAAGAGACTGCTCGAGAAAAGATGATAGGTCAAACTATTGGCTATAGGTATGATGTAAATTTATTACCAGACTATTCAAGAATAACTCCATTCTTAAAAAAATATATCGAAGCAATGGGTTGGGATGATTTAAATTGGTTGGAAGATGTTCACATGGGGTATGAAGAAGATAGACCTGCAGTCTTTGATAGAAACGCAAATGGTTGGGTAACTATTCCAAAAAAAATTAAATTACCAAACAACCAGCAAGACAGAGACATGATAGCAAGAGAGTTGTTGGTTAAGTTTCAAATGTCTCCAAATCATCCTTTGGTAGATCTAAAAAAAGCATACAGAAAGTTTTAGAATCAATCACTAATTTTATATATACCTCAAGTTGTCTTGCTCAAATTTCTAGCCTATTTTGAGCTTATTATCTATTGATGTAAATATTTCTTTAATTAATATTTTATTATTAAATTTAATGGAGGTTTGAAATGACTAGTCAAATTGATGCGTTACAAACCATATTTACAGAATTTTACTATTGGATAACAGTAGTACTTATGTTTCTTATCCATGTAGGATTTTGTATGTATGAAGTTGGAGCATCGCGTTACAAACACCATCAACATACATTAATGAAAAATACAATGCTGATACCTTTGGTAACGGTAACTTGGTTTTTATTTGGTTGGTGGATATATTGGGCTTTTCCAACAGGACCTGGATTAGCTCCATCAATAATGACAGAAAGTACTGGGCTTGTTCTCGGAGGTGGATTTGGTGCAAATGATTTAGCTAATCCCACAAACGAGTTTATGGCTATTACGCTTAACGATCACATCATGGGAGTATTTTGGGCAGCGTTCCTTTTATTCTCCTGGACAGCTGCTTCAATAGTATCAGGTGCAGTTATTGAAAGAATAACAACTTTTGCATTTGGAATTCTTGCCATTGCAATTGGATCTGTGTTTTGGAGTATAGATGCTGCATGGGGATGGCACTTTGATGGATGGATGTTAAAAATACTTGGATATCATGATGCATATGCATCGGGGGTAATTCACGCTGTAGCAGGAGGATTTGCTTTAGGTGTGCTTGCTGTATTAGGTCCAAGAATTGGAAAATTTTCATCAAGTGGTGAACCTAGAAACATTGGACCAAGAAATCCTTGGTTAGTAACTGTTGGATTATTTTTAATTTATACAGGTTTTTGGGGTTTCTACGCGGCTTGTAATGTTCCAATTTATGACTTAGGGCCTGAATATGGAATGGAAGGTGTAACTTTCTTTACTGCTACTAACATATACTACACTCCAACGACATTAAGTGGAATAACTATGAACTTTTTGATGTCTTTATCAGGAGGATTGTTAGCTGGTTACGTAATATCAAAAGGTGATCCTTTCTGGACATACTCAAGTGGACTAGCTGGAATAATATGTGCTTCAGCAGGAAACGATCTTTATCATCCAATTCAATCATTAATTATTGGTATGATCGGGGTAGTTATAGCTTACAAACTACATTATTGGGTTGAACGTAAGTTCAAAATTGATGATGCAGTTGGAGCTGTTGCAGTTCATGGTTATGCAGGCTTTGCTGGTCTTGTAATTTGTGGGTTTGTCCTAAATGGATATCCTTCATCAGGTTACAGTGTTGGTGCAATGTGGGATGGATCTACATATGCTGCTATTAATCCATTAGGAATGTTTATTGGTGCATTAATAATGTTTTTTGTGCTTGGAATGATTCCTGGTTGGATTATTGCTAAAGTTCTTAATGGTATGGGCAAACTACGTATACCAAGAGAAGTTGAGTTAGCAGGATTGGACTATCAAATAATGGAGGAGGCAAAAGAAGATGAAAAAGCTGTTGCTTCTTCAAGTAGTTAAAGGAGGAAAACATGGCTACAGTAAATAATTGGATAGATCATTTAACTGCTGCTAGTAAAGCAGAAGGTGGTGCTGCTGGACCAATATTTCCAGGTGCTGGATCTGAAGGTATCTTAGTTATAATACTTGTTATAATTTGGATTGGCTGGACGGTTATAAGTTCTAGGCAAGAAAGCGATAAACTTGAAAAACTCGCTAGAAGAAAACCTAGTTCTAATGCTTGGAAAAGTAATATAACGGACGGTTAAATAAAACTTTAAAAGGGCGCAAATTAAATTTTGCGCCCTTAATCATAATGAGCGATCAAAATAAAAATCAATCAAATAAAACTCCTAGTAGAATGGCTAGATTAGCTTGGCCCAAAGCTAAATATGGTGTCTTTGCCGCAATCATTATCATTGTTATAGTCAATGTGCTTTACTATAAAGACCAATTATTATCACTATTTTAAAACTTATATATGTGTGGCATCGTTGGAATTTATCTAAAATCTAAAAAATTTGAAAAATCCTTAGGGGGAATGCTTTCTAAAATGTTAGTCAGTATGGAGACTAGGGGTCCTGATAGTGCAGGTTTTGCAATTTATAACAGTGATAAAAATAAAATTTATAAATATTCGATTTGTTTAAATGAAATGAGTTTCGAAAAATTCAAAAAAGAAATTAAAAAAAAATTGAAATTTACAAGCATAGAAAAGAATTCTGACCACATAATTTTAAAATCTATTGAAAAACCTAACAAAATTCTCCCTATTTTAGAGAGTTTTGTGGAAATATCACTAGTTGGTTACGGGAAATCAATTGAAATATTTAAACAAGTTGGAAGTCCAAGCAATGTTGTGAAAAAATTTAAATTAGATAATTTTTCCGGAACTCATGCGATTGGCCATACGAGAATGGCAACAGAAAGTGCAATTACAACAAACGGCTCTCACCCCTACTCTACAGGTGAAGATGAATGCTTAGTGCATAATGGATCTTTATCTAATCATAATAATATAAGAAGAAAATTAAAAAAAAATGGTTCTAAATTTAATTCTGATAATGATACTGAAGTAGCAGCTGGTTATATTTCAGATAGTTTAAAAAAAAGAAATTTAAAACAAACATTAAATAAAGGTTTGAGCGATCTGGATGGATTTTATACTTTTATTGCAGGAACACATAGTGGTTTTGCAGTTCTAAGAGATGAGATTGCATGCAAGCCTGCTGTTATCGCTGAAACAAAAGACTATGTAGCAATTTCATCAGAGTTTCAAGCGATGGCACATTTACCAAATGTAAATAATGCAAAAATTTTTGAACCTGAACCAGGCATTGTTTATTCTTGGGGAAAATAATGATATTTGATTTAAAAAAATTAAAATTAAGATCTGTGAATGAAAAGCTTCAAAATATTGATCGAAAAAAAAATAAAAGAGACTTTGTTATATCAAACCCTGAGGGTAATCATGCTATCTGTGCAGGTCTTACAGAAAATATTGACGTAACCATAAAAGGACACGTAGGATATTATTGTGCAGGTATGAACCAAAATGCAAATATAATAGTCGATGGAAACGTGGGTACTGGTGTTGCTGAAAATATGATGTCTGGAAAAGTTCATGTAAAGGGAAATGCATCACAATCTGCAGGAGCAACTGCTCATGGTGGAACATTAATTATTGATGGTGATGCAAGTTCAAGATGTGGAATTTCAATGAAAGGTATTGATATAATAGTAAAAGGCTCTGTTGGTCATATGTCAGCATTTATGGCACAATCTGGAAATCTAGTTGTTTGTGGCAATGCTGGCGAAGCATTAGGTGATAGTTTGTATGAAACTGACATATATGTAAAAGGGAAAGTAAAATCTTTAGGAGCTGATTGTGAGGAAAAAAAAATGAGTAAAAAACATAAGACAAAATTAAAAGAGCTTTTAAAAAAGGCTGGATCAAATATTAAGCCTGAACAATTTAAAAGGTATGGTTCTGCAAGAAAACTATATAATTTTAATATTGATAATGTATCTAACTATTAATTATGAAAAATAAAACTCTACCTCGTCAATCCTGGACCTTTGATGAGTATACTAACTCTGAAATAAGAAGAGCCGCTGAGACTGGAATTTATGATATTAGGGGCGGTGGTTCTAAAAGAAGGCTTCCACATTTTGATGATTTATTATTTTTAGGTGCTTCAATGTCTAGATATCCTTTGGAAGGATATAGAGAAAAATGTACTACAAATGTAACTTTGGGCACAAAGTATGCAAAAAAACCATTAGAGCTTGATATTCCAATTACTATAGCGGGTATGAGTTTTGGAGCATTGTCTGGTCCAGCTAAAGAGGCGTTAGGAAGAGGAGCAAGTGCAGCAGGAACATCTACCACGACAGGTGATGGAGGAATGACACCAGAGGAAAGAGGCCAATCAAAAAATTTAGTTTATCAACTTTTGCCCTCAAGATATGGAATGAACCCAAATGATTTAAGAAAAGCAGATGCAATTGAAGTGGTAATTGGACAAGGTGCAAAACCAGGTGGCGGTGGAATGTTGCTTGGACAAAAAATAGATGATCGTGTTGCAGAAATGAGAACTCTACCAAAAGGTATTGATCAAAGATCTGCGTGCCGTCATCCTGACTGGACTGGTCCAGATGATTTAAAAATAAAAATTTTAGAATTAAGAGAAATTACTAAATGGAAAGTTCCAATATTTATAAAAATTGCTGGAGCAAGACCATATTATGATACAGCATTAGCTGTAAAAGCTGGAGCAGATGTTGTTGTCTTGGATGGTATGCAAGGTGGTACAGCAGCAACACAAGAAGTATTTATTGAAAATGTTGGTCAACCAACTTTAGCTTGCATAAGACCTGCTGTAGATGCTTTGCAAGATTTAAATTCTCATAGAGAAGTTCAGCTTATAATATCTGGTGGAATTAGAAATGGTGCAGATGTGGCTAAAGCTCTTGCATTAGGAGCGGATGCAGTATCAATTGGGAGTGCAGCCATGATTGCAATTGGTGATAATGATCCAAAATGGGAAAAAGAATATGAAAAACTTGGAACTAAAGCTGGTGCGTATGACGACTGGCATGAGGGAAATGATCCCGCAGGAATTTCAACTCAGAAACCAGAGCTAATGAAAAGATTAGATCCAAAAAAAGCTGGTAGAAAATTATCAAATTATTTAAAGGTCATGTCTTTAGAAGCGCAAACTATTGCACGAGCGTGTGGTAAAAACAGTCTTCATAATTTAGAACCAGAGGATTTATGTGCATTAACTGTTGAGGCTGCAGCAATGGCTAGAGTTCCTTTGGCAGGAACCAGCTGGATACCAGGTATAAAAAAGAAATAGTTATTGATAGTTAATAAATAATTCGTAGTATAATTATTAATGCCCAAAAATTTATCTAATATTGCTAAATCTAAAAAAATTAAATATTTTTTAATAAGTTTCGTTGATTTGTTTGGTGTATTAAGATCAAAATTAGTACCTGCACAAGCAATAAAAGAGATGCAAAAAAATGGTGCAGGATTTGCTGGATTTGCAGCATGGCTTGATATGTCACCAGCAGACTCTGATATGTTTGCTATACCGGATCCAAATAGCTTAATTCAATTACCTTGGAATAAAGAAGTAGGTTGGCTTGCTTCAGACCTATGGATGAATGGCAAACCTGTTGAGGCATCACCAAGAGTGATGTTAAAAAACCAAATAAAATCTCTATCAAATGAAGGTTACACCATGAAATCGGGTGTTGAGTGTGAATATTTTCTAATATCACCTGATGGTAGTTCTATTGCAGACTCAAGGGATACTCAATCTAAACCTTGTTATGACCAATCAGCTTTAATGAGGCAATATGATTTAATAAAAGAGATATGTGATTGCATGATTACAATGGGATGGAACCCATATCAAAATGATCATGAAGATGCTAATGGCCAGTTTGAAATGAATTGGGACTACACTGACTGCTTAACTACAGCAGATAGACATACATTTTTTAAATATATGGTTAAGTCTATAGCAGAAAAGTATGGGTTAAGAGCAACATTTATGCCTAAACCATTTGAACAACTGACGGGCAATGGATGTCATGCACATATTTCTCTATGGGATAAGAAAAAAAATAAATTTTTAGATAAAAACGATAAACTAGGGCTTAGTAAATTAGCATATAATTTTTTAGGTGGAGTTATTAAGAATGCAGGCTCATTATCAGCATTTTTTAATCCAACATTAAATAGTTATAGAAGAATAAATGCACCACCGACAAAATCTGGAGCAACATGGTCGCCGAGTAGTATTTCATACACGGGAAATAATCGAACACATATGATTAGAGTTCCAGATCCAGGAAGATTTGAACTTAGATTAATGGATGGATCAGCAAATCCATATTTACTACAAGCAGGAGTTTTAGCGGCAGGTATTAACGGAATTAGAAAAAAGAATCAATCCTGGAAAACCATTATTCTGTAATATGTACACCGATTACAAAAAATATCCTAACTTACCAAAATTGCCTAATACATTAGAAGATTCTTTAGAAATGTTAAATTCTAATACAGTAATGAAAAATGCTTTTGGAAAAAATGTTCTAAACAGTTATATCAAATTAAAAAAATCTGAAATTGAAAGTTTCAAGTTAAAAGACAAATTTGATAAATTGAAACCTATTACAAAGTGGGAAAGATCTAATACTTTGGATTGTTAAAATATGTCTATTAATTATAGTCATATTTATAAATTTTCATCTTTTATTAAAAATAAAAATTATTCATTTAGTACAGAAGAAATATTGAATGTATTAGATAAAGAAACTATTGATAAAGCATTTAATACCATTTCTAGTTGGGAAAATTACGAACCAACTCCCCTACTTAATTTAAATAAACTTTCAAAAGACCTTAATTTAAAAAATATTTTTTACAAAGACGAGTCTAAAAGGTTTGGACTTAAATCTTTTAAAGCTCTTGGAGGAGCTTATGCAGTAGCAGAAGTTTCATCTGGAAGAAAGGATGTAGTTGTTGCAACAGCAACAGCAGGAAATCATGGAAAATCAGTTGCCTGGGGTGCAAAAAGACTTGGAATTGAATGTAAAATTTTCATAAGCGAATTTGTTAGTGAAACAAGAGCTGATGAGATGCGAAAACTTGGAGCAGAAGTGACAAAAGTAAAAGGAAATTACGAAAATTCTTTAAATGAATGCATAAAGCAATCTAAGGAAAATGGTTGGGAAATTGTACAAGATGTTGCCTGGGAATATTATCAAAAAGTTCCAAAACTAACTATGGCTGGATATTCGGTAATGATCGAAGAAATCTCCAAACAAACTGATCATTATATTACTCATATATTTCTGCAGGCAGGTGTTGGGGGTATGGCTTCTGGCGTAATAGCAGGAGTTGCCAGATATTTTAAAAGAATTCCAAAAATTATTATTGTTGAGCCACAGAATGCAGATTGTGTATTAAAGAGTATTGATGCATGTAAACTTACTAAAGTTGAAATAGAAAAAGAGAGTATTATGGGTGGAATGTCATGTGGAGATGTATCATTAGTCCCATGGCAAATTTTAAAAAACTCAGTAAATAATTGTCTAAGTATTCCTGATGACGATATACCCTTATCAGTAGCGATGTTAGCTAAGGGATATTTTGGTGAGGATAACATTGTTGCAGGAGAATGTTCAGCACCTGCTCTAATAAGTATAAATGTTAGTTGTAATAACGAACAAATTAAAAAGGATCTTGAATTAGATATGAATTCGAATGTTTTATTAATTGGATGCGAAGGTGATACAGACATAAAACTTTATAACGAACTTCTATCTAAAGGATCAGAACAGTTATCAAATGGCTAATACAGCACTCGTTTGGATAAGAGATGATTTTCGAATACAAAATAATGATGCGCTGACTTATGCTTCAAACCAACATGATATAGTTACGGCAGTATTTATTTTTAATAGTAATATTTTTGATCATAAAAGAGAAGCTCAAAAATGGTGGGTAAGTAAATCCCTAGAAAACTTTAAATCTGATTTAAAAAAATTAAATATTGGATTGGAAATAATTAAAGATGATGAAATAAATTTTTTTTCTAAAATAAAATCTAATAATAAAATATCTGTTTATTGGAATAAAGTTTATGAACCTACTGAACTAGAAAAAGATAAAAAAATTGGGGCTGATTTTTTCAATGAGGAATATTGATTTTAAATTTTTCAAGGGAAATGTGCTAAATGAATATAATAAAATTAAAAAAAATGATGGCACACCTTTTAAAGTCTACAGTCCTTTTTGGAGAAATGCAGAGCAATTTTATCTAGAAAGACTGCCTGATAAAATAAGCAAAGTTAAAAAGTGTAAAAAGATAAACACATTGTTTAAAAACCAAATAAAATCTGAGGAGATTTTGCCTAAATCTGATTGGTATAAAAAATTTGAAAAGTATTGGGTGCCATCAGAGCAAAAAGCCCATGAAAATTTAGATAATTTTGTTAACAAAAGCATACTTAATTATGGTGTTGATCGTGACTTTCCATCAATTAAAGGTACTTCATTACTTTCTCCATATATTAGAAATGGACAAATAAATGTAGGAGATATTTGGCAAAAGTGCAAAAAACTAAAATCAAATAATGTGAGTATAAAAAAATATACCAATGAAATTGGTTGGAGAGAGTTTTCACATAGTCTTATAAATTACTTTCCACAAATGCTTAAAGGAAACTTAAGAAAAGAATTTGATAAGTTTCCATGGGTAAATAATTCTAAATTTTTAAATGCATGGAAAAAAGGTATGACAGGTTATCCAATTGTTGATGCAGGAATGAGAGAATTGTACGAAACAGGATGGATGCATAATAGAATTAGAATGGTCGTTGGATCTTTTCTAGTGAAGCATTTAAGAATTAACTGGAAAGAAGGAGAAAAACATTTCAGAAATTGTCTTCTTGATTTCAACGAAGCAAACAATGTTGCACAATGGCAATGGGTAGCTGGATGTGGTGCAGATGCCGCACCTTATTTTAGAATTTTCAACCCTATTTTACAAGGTGAAAAATTTGATAAACAGGGAGATTATGTAAAAAAATGGGTTCCTGAATTATCAAAAGTTCCTCCAAAATTTATTCACAAACCATGGGAAATGGAAAAAAAATATCAAGAAGCAATTAATACTATCATAGGCTCGAACTATCCAATGCCGATTGTTATTCATGAGAAAGCTAGGGCAGATGCTTTGAGTGCTTTTCAATCAATTAAGAAAAAAATTAGTCACCAATAAAATGATGAATTACAGTTCTTGTTGTTGCCTCTAACCTATGTTCAAACAAATAGATACCTTGCCAAGTTCCTAGCAGTAATTCACTATCTTTTATACTTAAGGAGATTTGATTATTGGTTAATGCAGATTTGATGTGGGCTGGCATATCATCTTTTCCCTCAGTTGTATGGACATACAACTTATTGTCCATGGGTACCAATTTATCAAAATATTTAATTAAATCTTTTTGTACATCTGGGTCAGCATTTTCTTGGACGATTAGTGATGCACTAGTGTGTTGGATGCTGAGATTAATAATTCCATTTTTAAAGTTATTTTTATTAATCCATTCTATTGTTTTATGAGTAAACTCATAAAGTTTTTGACCATTTGTATTAATTTCTAGTTTGTAAAATTCTTGTTTCATACATTAATTAAAGTTTTGTGATGTTAGTTCATACAATCGACTAACTGTTCTTTTGAAAGGCTTTTTAATGCTATTAATGGATTCAAGTGAATTTAATTCAACTTCTGATTTGATCATCAATGGTATTTTTTTTTCATAAATAATATCGATAAAAGTAATAAACCTTTGTTGTTGGTTAGAATTACTTTCATTGAATTTAGGTAGATTTTC
>CABZDY010000009.1 GCA_902524635.1 uncultured Pelagibacteraceae bacterium | reverse complement strand
GTTATATAAGATATTCTTTTTGATGAGATATCTGTATATAGAAGAGATGTAGCAACACTTTTTAAATTTTCATCAAAATCAGCTATTATAACCGAGTCAAAATCTATATTTCCAAAAGTATCTTTTTTCATTAAATTTTGAATTTTTCTCTCTTTATCTTTAAATGATAAATTTTCTAGTCTTTTTATTTCGTATTTAAGATTATTTTTTCTTATTTGATATTTTGTTAACTCTTCAATTTGTTTAGTTAGTTTAGTTGGTTCTCTATCATAATAAAATACTTCTTTATGTTTTATGTTTGTTTTATTAATTGCCTCCTCTATTTCTTTTTTAAACTGTGATCGTGGAATTAAAAAAATACTTTTTGATAAATTATTTTTATCATTAAATTTTTTAATTGTTTGTAATTGTGATATTGCATTAACTCCTGCACTAATTACATTTTTTGGATTATCTATTAACTTATTTGTAAAAGATATGAATGTTATTTCCTTAATATCATCAAGATATTTAGTACTTTCGTTAAACACTGGACCAATTATTATTCTTATACCGTGATTATATAATTCTTTTGATACCTTTAAAGTATCAATAGGATTTGATTTTGTATCTTTTGGAATTATCTCAATTCTCTCATCATTTATTTTGTTTATTGCCATCCTTATTGATTTAACAATCTTTTCACCAATTAATGAATTTTCACCACTTAACGGAACAATTAATCCTATCTTTATTTTTTCAGATGCAAATATATTTTGGTTAAAAAGGCAGATACTTAACACAAAAAAAATTATCAATTTAATAAACGTTTTCATTTAAGTTTTAATAATATATTTAATTATACAATTCACATGAATTTGAATAACAATAAATTTAAACCTGGGCTATATTGTGTTGCCACACCTATTGGGAATATGGGTGATATTTCATTTAGAGCTATTAAAATCCTTAAAGAGTCCGAATTTATATTGTGTGAAGATACAAGAATTACAAAAAAAATACTTCAAAAATTTGAAATAAATAAAAGGCTCATTTCAAATCATAAGTTTAATGAAAATAAAAATCTAGAAAAAGTCATAGAAATTTTAAAAAAAAATAAAATAGTATCATTAGTCTCAGATGCAGGAACACCTGCTCTTTCAGACCCTGGAAGAATACTAGTAAAAGAGTGTGTAAGAAATGAAATTGATATTTTTCCAGTTCCAGGTACATCAGCAGTAAGTGCTGCAATTTCTATAAGTGGTTTTTCTGATAACTTTTATTTTTGTGGATTTCTACCTGAAAAACAAAATCAAGTGAAAAAATTGTTTAAAAATCTATCATCTCTTGAGAGCTCAATTATTTTTTTCATATCACCAAATAAACTTGATAAAAGAATAGACGATATAAAAGAATTTTTTTTTAATAGAGATATTATAATTTGTCGAGAAATTACTAAATATCACGAGGAATATATTAGAACCTCAGTAGATAAATTATCAAATGTAAATTTTTCAAGAAAGGGTGAGATAACCGTTGTTATTTCTGAAGTAAAAAAAGTAAGATTAAGTTTTAAAGAACTTCAAGAATCAGATAAAAAAAAAATTAATAAATTATTAAAAAAAATGTCAATTAAAGATATTGTTAAAAAAGTCTCAGCGAATAGAGAAATTTCAAAAAAACTTATTTACAATTATTGTCTTAGTATTAAGGATGAGAATTAAAAGAATCATAATTTTACTTAGTTTAATATTTATTTCAGGTTGTGTTGGGTATTCATCAACAGGAGTTTTAGGAACTGGAGTTTCAATTGCTTTAGATCCAAGGAGTCTAGGTACACAAATAGATGATTCCTTAATGCAACAAAATCTTAGGGCTAGATTATTAGCAGCAGACAAAAGTTATATTATTTCAGTAAAAACAAAAGTTCTTGATGGAAGAGTTTTTCTAACCGGAAAAGTTAACTCTGTTGAGGATAAACTAAATATTACTAAGTTAGCTTGGGAAATCAAAGGAGCTAGATCAGTAAAAAACGATTTACAAATTAAAGAAAAGTTTAACTTTAAAAGGTCTGCAAAAGATTTACTTATAACTTCACAACTTAGGGTAGCTATGATTGGAAATAAAAAAATCAAAGCGGTTAATTATAATATCGATACTTATAAAAAGAAAATTTATGTTTATGGAATAGCTCAAAATAAAATAGAAAAAGATGAAATAATAAAAGAAGCAAAATTAATCTTAGATGTAGAAGATGTAATTACAAGTATTTTTTTAGTTGATGATTTAAGAGTTGTAAAAAAATAACAAAAATTTTTATTTTGTTTTTTGATATTTAATTACCTCAGCTGAATAAGCAGCAACAGATGCTAAATCTAATATCTCAGAAGTAGAGGATCTTAACGGAGCGATTTCAATGGGCTGAGCAAGACCTATTAATAATGGACCAATAACTTTTGCGCCTCCTAATGTTTTCATAATTTTATTAGAAATTGCTGCACTATGTTGACCAGGCATTATTAAAATATTTGCATTCCCAACTATCTCTGAAAATGGATATAAATCAGAGTATTCATCATTAAGGGCAACATCTGGTTGCATGTCACCATCAAATTTAAAATCTACTTTTCTATCTTTTAATATTTCTACAGCATCTCTTATATGTTTCGTTCTGCTAGTTATTGGTTGGCCAAATGTTGAATGAGATAAAAATGCTACCTTAGGATCGAAACCAAATAATCTTACTACTCTTGCCGAGGAAGTTGCAATATCAGCTAATTCTTTAGAGGAAGGGTACTCATTAACTGAAGTGTCTCCAATAAAAATAGTTTTACCCTTACTTACAACCATATTTAATCCAAACATTATTTCTCCTTTTCTAGGAGGAATAACTTTCTTAATTTTTTCAAGTGATTGTGAATATCTTCTAGTATTGCCTGTCACCATTGCATCTGCATCGCCACATTCAACCATACATGATGACCAGATAACTCTGTCATTTCTAATCAACCTATCGCAATCTCTCTCAAGCAAACCGTGGTCTCTATGCATTTTCTGAAATAGAAATTTTGTGTACTTTTCTCTTAATTTTTTATTAGTAGAATTAACAATTTTAATATCTGGGTTTTCCCCATAACCTATTTCTTTTAGTCTTTGTTTAATAACATTTTCTTTAGCAACAATTATTGGTGTTCCAAGGCCTTCATTTTTAAATGCAATCGCAGCTTTAAGTGTATTTTCATCTTCACCATCTGCAAATACGACAGTTTTTTGATTTTTTTTAATTTTAGAATTTATTCCTTGAAGTATAGTTACTGATGGATCTAATCTTTGTTTTAGTTGTTCAGAGTATAAATTAAAATTTTCAATTTTTTTTCTTGCTACTCCACTTTTTATTGCAGCTTTTGCTACTGCTACTGGAATTACACTTATAAGTCTTGGATCAAATGTTGAAGGAATAATATAATCTTTTCCATATTTAGGTCTGTCTCCTCCCATTGCAGCTGCAACTTCATCTGGAACTCTTTCTCTTGCTAATTTAGCAATTGCATTGGCTGCAGAAATTTTCATTTCTTCGTTTATTATTTTTGCTCTTACATCGAGCGCACCTCTAAATATATATGGAAAACCAATTAAATTATTAACCTGATTTGCATAATCTGATCTACCTGTAGCTATAATTGCATCTTTTCTAATCTTGTACACATCCTCAGGTAAAATTTCTGGATCAGGGTTAGCACAGGCAAATATAATTGGGTTTTTTGCCATTTGATTAATCATTTCTCTTTTTAATATGCCCGCTGATGATAATCCTAAAAAAACATCTGCATTTTTTAATGCGTCATTCAAATTTTTATCTTTCGTTTTTTTTGCATATTTTAATTTCCACTTATTTAATCCTTTTCTATCTAAACTAATTACTCCTTTACTATCTATCATTGTCAAATTATTTTTTTTAACTCCTAATTTTAAAAATAAATCTGAGCATGCCATAGCTGATGCTCCAGCACCGTTTACAACAACCTTAACTTTAGAAATTTTTTTTTTAGTAATATGTATTGAATTAATAAGTGCTGCTGAAGTAATAATTGCTGTTCCATGTTGGTCATCATGAAATACAGGTATATCAAGTATTCTTTTTAAATTTTCCTCAATTATAAAACACTCTGGTGCAGCAATATCTTCAAGATTAATACCTCCAAAACTAACAGCAAAATTTTTAATACTGTTAATAATTTCTTCAGGATCTATGCTGTCAATTTCCAAATCAATGGCATCTATATCTGCAAATCTTTTAAATAATACTGCTTTACCCTCCATTACAGGTTTTGATGCAATTGCTCCTAAATTACCCAACCCTAATATTGCAGAACCATTGCTAATTACTGCCACTAAGTTACCTTTAGTTGTATAATCATATGCTCTTTCCGGATTTTTATAAATCTCTTTAACTGGCGCTGCTACACCTGGAGAGTATGCTAAAGCCAAGTCTCTTTTGGATGTCATCGGCTTTGATGAATTTATCTCAATCTTACCAGATTTATTTGAATTATGAAATTCAAGGGCCTCTTTATCAGAATAATGTTCAATTTTGTTTTTTTTCATCAGGTAAATTAAATATACTATTAAGGTAAATTTAAGACTAATATGATTTATGAACCTCATTAAGTCAACAAGCACATTTAGTCTATTTGTTTTGTTAAGTAGGGTTCTTGGTTACATAAGAGATTTCTTTATAGCAATATACCTTGGTTCAGGACCTTTAGCTGATGCTTTTTTTGTAGCCTTTAGAATTCCAAATACTTTTAGAAGATTATTTTCAGAGGGAACCTTTAATGCTGCATTTGTTCCATCTTATTCTTCAGAGCTTACTAAAGGAAAAAAAAATGCAAACTCATTTGCAAATACTATTTTTAATTTATTGTTATTAGGCTTGCTCTTTACAATCTTAATTATTGAGATATTTATGCCAGCATTTCTTAAAATAATTGCACCGGGATTTTCAAATGACCCAGATAAATTAAATATTGCAATTAATTTAACTAGAATTACATTTCCATTTCTATTTTTTATTTGTCTTGCATCTTTTTTTTCAGCAATATTAAATTCACATAATAAATTTGCTGTTGCAGCTGCTGCACCAATAATCCTAAATATATTACTAATAATTTGTTTATTATATGCTGAAAATTTAAATGATAATTTGGTTTATTTTTTATCTTACTCCATAACCTTTGCAGGACTTCTTCAATTTATTTTTTTATTAATATTTGTAAAGAAATATTTCATAATAAACATAAACTTTAATTTTAAAATAAATGAGAAAGTTAAAATTTTTTTTAGTAAACTTTTACCAAGCATATTTTCATCAGGTGTTACTCAAATAAACATCTTAGTTGGAACAATTATTGCATCTTTTCAAGCAAGTGCAGTTTCCTATTTATATTATGCTGATAGGATTTATCAGATAAATCTTGCTATAGCTGGTATTGCTATAGGTACTGTAATACTCCCAAATCTAAGTAGACATATCAAAAGTAATAACTCTTTAAAAACTATTGAACTTCAAAATAAAGCTTTAGAGCTAAGTTTATTTTTAAGTTTACCTGCATCACTTGCTCTTATGATTGGTTCAGAACAAATAACATCTGCTTTATTTGGTTATGGTTCATTTGATAAGTTGAGTGTTAGCAATTCTGCAAAAGCTTTATTCTATTTTGCTTTCGGGCTCCCAGCATTTTCTTTGATTAAAATATTTTCAACTTTTTTATTTGCAAGAAATGACACTAAAACACCTTTTAAGTATTCATTAATTTCTGTAATTTTAAATATATTAATTAGTTTGACTTTTTTTTCAGAAGTTGGCTTCATAATAATACCAATAGCAACTACTATATCATCATGGTTCAATGGGATAATTTTATTAGTTTTTGTAATTAACAAAAATTATTTTAAATTTAGTTCAAATTTTATTACCCAAATATCAAAAATTATTATCTCAAATTTAATCGCAATTTTTATATTTTATTTTTTAATAAATTTTTTAGAGAGTTCATTAGATTATACAAATAATTATAAATTCATTTTTATTGCTTTAATTGTTATATTAACTTTTGTTTCATACATTGGATTTTCAGTTATTATAAAAGCCTTTAAAATTTCAGATATTAATTTAAAGTATTAATACATGCCCAAAAAAATTTTTTCTGGTGTCCAGCCTACAGGTAATCTTCATTTAGGCAATTATCTTGGAGCTATTAAAAATTTTGTAGATTTAAACAATGATAATCAAAATAAATGTATTTTTTGTGTTGTGGATTTACATGCAATAACTGTTAAGCAAGATAAAGATCAATTAAAGAATAACATTCTAGAAACAGCCGCAACATTTATTGCTAGTGGAATTGATCCAAGTAAGAGTATTATTTTTAACCAGTCAAAAGTTACTGCACATGCAGAGGCTTCATGGATGCTAAGTTGCATTGCACCAATGGGGTGGTTAAATAGAATGACACAATTCAAAGAAAAGGCTGGCAAAGACAAAGAAAAAGCTTCTGTAGGTTTATATATTTACCCCATATTGATGGCTAGTGATATTTTGCTTTATGATGCTACACATGTACCAGTTGGAGAAGACCAGAAACAACATTTAGAGTTAACAAGAGATATAGCTCAAAAATTTAATAAAGATTTTAATTGTAATGATTTTTTAAAAGTTCCAGAACCTTTAATTAAAAAAAATTTCTCAAGAATAATGAGTTTAAAAGATGGTTTAAAAAAAATGAGTAAGTCAGATCCATCAGATCTTAGCAGGATTAATTTAACTGATACTAAAGATGAAATTATCAATAAAATTAAAAAAGCAAAAACGGATTCTTTCCCCATTCCTAATGAGGAACATAAATTAAAAGATAGGCCAGAAGCTGAAAATTTACTTGGAATTTATTCTAGTATTTTAAATCAAAATTTAGATAAATCTTTAGATGAATTTGGTGGAAAAAACTTTTCTGATCTAAAAAGAGATTTAGCAGAAATTTTATGTAATAAAATTTCTCCAATCTCTGATGAGATAAAAAGATTGATTAATGAAAAAGAATATCTAGATGAAGTTCTTATACAAGGAGCAAGTAAAGCAGAGGAAATTGCTGCAAAAAAGATAAAAGAAATGAAGAAATTAATAGGTTTTTAAAATTCTTTAAATTTAGGAAATAATGGTTATATAAATATTATGTTTATTCAAACACAAGAAACGCCAAATCCAAATTCTCTTAAATTTTTACCAGGCAAAAGAGTATCAAATGATGGGCCTTATGAACTTTTAAACAAGGATCAGACAAAAATTCCTATTCTAAAAAATATTTTATCAATAAATGGTGTTACAGGAATTTTTTTAAGTGAGGATTTTTTATCAATTAATAAAACTCAGGATGAAAAATGGGAAAATATTAAGCACATAGTGATTTCACATCTTAATGAATACTATGATGAAGGTAATGAATTTATCATAAACAAAAAAACAGAATTACAAGAAAATAAAGATTATGATGAAATCGAGAGTAAAATCATTAAAATACTAGAAACTAAAATTAGACCAGCTGTTGCAAGAGATGGAGGAGACATCACATTCAAGGAATTTAAAGATGGAAAGGTTACAGTTATTTTAAAAGGTAGCTGTTCGGGGTGTCCATCTTCAACTTTAACTTTAAAACAAGGTGTACAAAACCTTCTTTGTCATTATATTCCAGAAGTTAAAGAAGTTTTAGCTGTATAATATCTTTTCTATCATTTATAAGAAATCAAAATATAGATGAAAAAAAAAAATTTAAAAAAAAAATATGATAATAGTAATATTAACTTTTTTAAAACTTTATTAACAAGTTTACTTATAATCCTGACATTCTCTGTGTTGCCAGTCTCAGTCAATTTTATAAAAAATAATTTAAAATCAAACGAAGTTGTTCTCAATTCTTCAAAACAAAATTTTGATAAAATACTAGATAAGCAAGATAAAAAAAACAAAACAATCAAAGAGTCAATTAAAGACAGATTTACATGGAATATTTTTGAAGATATTGATGTTTTTGGAAAGGATGAAGATGATGAATATCCTCAAAGATTAAGTGCATCAACAATTGAGCAGTTATTTAAAGATAATGGATACAATCTTGATAATGTTAAAAAAACTAAATTAGTTAATGTGGGTAATCAGTTAACAAAACTTCCTAAAGAGCTTAAAAATATTCAAAGTCCAAAAAAAAGAAAAAAACTATTTATTAAAATTGTATTGCCATTAATTATTGAGGAAAATCTTAAAATTAGATTTGACCGTAAAAAGCTTTTTGAAATTTTAAATAAAAATAATACTACACAACGTGATAAAGCTTGGCTCAACCTAAAATTTAAACAATATGGAATTAAAAATAAAGATTTTTCTAAACTTAAAATAAGAATGGATGAGATTCCAGTCTCATTAGCAATTGCTCAAGCAGCTAAAGAAACTGGTTGGGGTAGCTCAAGGTTTGCACAAGAAGGTAACGCATTATTTGGACAGTGGACATGGTCTGGTGAGGGAATTAAGCCTTTAGATTTAGAAAAAGATAAAAAACATAAAGTTGCAAAATTTAAAATTCTTAAAGCCTCAGTAAGAGCTTATAAAAGAAATTTAAATACACATTCCAGCTATAAAAAATTTAGAATTGAACGAGCAATTCAAAGAGATAATGATGAAAAATTAGATAGCTTAAAACTAGTTAATTTTTTAGAAAAATATGCAGAAACTGGAAAAGAATATACTGAAGTTCTTAAAAAAATCATTAAACAGAATTCTTTAACTGATTTTGATGATGTAGAAATTTTACCAACAAGTTTAAAAATGAAAAACTTAATTTAGAGTGAACTGAGTTCCAAACCATCTCCATCCATCTTTGTCTTGAATTGAGCAATTAATTCTTCCTCTTCTAGGTATAAACTTTTCACTGAAGATAACTTGAACTTTATTTTTTTTAAAGTTCAATTTAGAGTTTTTCCATTCTCCACCTTCATTTGAAAAACAATTTATTCTATTGATTTTAGTTTGATCATCAAAAAATTCTATTATTAGTTCTGGAGGATTATTAGCTTCTAATAAAAATTTTTCTTCTGGTATTAAAACTTTATATTGAATTGGCAAAAGATTTATCAAAAACTTAAATCTTTCTAGGTCTCCATATTTTTCATTTATTGGAAATCTAGGCAACTCATATTTATCTTTATTTAAATCTATAACTCCTGAGTGCTGACCAAAAGCGTAGTCAAAATTTTTTGCAATATATTTTTTTTGTTCAAGACTATACTCACCAAATGGGTATGAAAAAAACTTAGAATTATAACCAAGATTTTTTTCAAAAATTTCTTTTGATTTGATTATATCCTTTTCAAATTTTTCAAATTTGTATTTAACTAAGTACTCATGTGAATGTGAATGATTTCCAATAAATACAAATTCTTCTTTTGATATCTCTATAATCTCATCCCAACTCATGTAACCATTTTTGCCCACAGTCTCTGTTGAAACAAATAAAATGAAAGGTATTTTATTTTTTTTTAGAATTGGCCATGCATTCAAATAAAATGAGGAAAATGCATCATCGATAGTAAGTAAAATTTTTTTTTCTTCACTTACTTTATTAAATTCTAATTCGAAGTTTTTTGGATTTAAAAAAAAAAAATTATTTTTTCTAATGATATTTAAATGTTCTTGAAATACATCAATTTTTACATTTGTTGAAGGATATTTATTTTCTTCAAATCTATGGTACATCAAAGCCAAAATACCCTTTTCATTAGGTTCATATTTTTTGTTTACAGTATCTGCATAAGCATTTAAAAAAAAAAGATAAAAAATGATAAATTTAATAATTGATGCGGCTAATGAAAAAATTGTTTTTGTGATCATTGCTGATAAACAATCATATACCAGCAGACATATAAACAGTAGAGAAAACTTTGATAATTTTATGAAAATACTTTTGAAATTCTTTAATATAAAAAAAATTAAAATAACTGATATTTGTAGAATTTTTGTCAATCTAGGACCTGGTAAATTTTCAAGTCTTAGAATTTCCTTATCAGTAGCTAAAGCTATTTCGTTAGCAAATAATGCTGATTTAATTGGTTTTAAATCAAAGGATTTAATTAATAAAAATTATAGAAATTTAATAAAATTAAATAAAAATAAAAGTTTGATAAAACCCATATATTCGAGTTAGAATAAATTATGTCTGAAACTATAGAACAAATTTGCCAAAATAAAGGTGTTAAACTTACTGATCAAAGAAAAGTGATTGCAAAAGTTTTATCTGAGTCAAAAGAAGTTTATGGTGAGTCTGATCACCCGGACGTGGACGAGTTATATAAAAGAGTTTCTAAATTAGATGCTAAAATAAGTATTGCTACTGTTTACAGAACAGTAAAACTTTTTGAAGAGTCAGGAATATTAACTAAACATGATTTTAAAGGTGGAAAAGCTAGATATGAAACTTTAGTCGAAAGTCATCATGATCATCTTATTGATATTAAATCGGGAGAAATTATTGAGTTTGTTGATGAAGAGATAGAAAAACTGCAAAAAAAAGTTGCAGAAAAGTACGGTTATAACTTAGTAGATCACAAATTAGAACTCTACGGGATCAAAAAAAGCAAATGACAGGAATTTCAGAGTCTTTTTCTTAAGTTAAATATGCTGAACAGAAAAATCTTTATAAAAACTTTTGGTTGTCAAATGAATGAGTATGATTCTAATAGAATCTATGACTCAGTAAGCAAATTAGGTTTTGTAAAGACTTCAAATCAATCAAACGCAGATTGTTATATTTTAAATACGTGTCATATACGTGATAAAGCTAAAGAAAAAGTTTACCACGAAATTGGTAGAGTTAAAAAATTATATAGAGATAAAAAAAAACCAATAATGGTTGTAGCAGGTTGTGTTGCTCAGGCTGAAAATGAAGAAATGGTGAAGAGAGAACCATATATAGATATTTTATTAGGGCCCCAATCATATCATAAAGTTAATGACTTATTAAAAAATCATATTGTGAATTTAAAGCAGGAAGAAACAGAATTTGATACCATTTCAAAGTTTGGATATTTTGACCAAATAAAAAATAAAAATAGTAAGATATCAGCTTTCTTAACCATTCAAGAAGGATGCGATAAGTTTTGCCATTTTTGTGTAGTGCCTTACACAAGAGGACCTGAGTATTCTAGACCATTTAATAAAATCATATCAGAAGCTGAGCAATTAATAGAAAATGGTGCAAAAGAAATCACATTACTTGGCCAAAATGTTAATGCTTATTCATATAAAGAAAATTCTAAAGTATTAAGAATATCTGATTTAATAAATCATTTAAATCAATATTCAGAATTAGAGAGAATAAGATATACAACCTCACACCCAAGAGATATGACGGACGATTTAATAGATTGTTATTCGTTTTGTAAAAAATTAATGCCTTTTGTTCATTTACCTATTCAAAGTGGTTCTAACAAAATGTTAAAATTAATGAATAGAAAACATACTGTTGATGATTATTTAAAAGTTTACGAAAGATTAAAGAAAATTAATGCAGAGATAGAATTTTCTAGCGATTTTATTGTTGGATATCCTGGAGAAACCCAAAAAGATTTTGAAGATACATTTGACCTGATAAAAAAAATAAAATTTATTAATTCATTTTCTTTTATTTACAGTCCTAGACCTGGGACAAAAGCATCAAAATTAGAGATGATTGAAAAAAATATTTCCAAAGAAAGACTTACATTAATTCAAGATGAATTATTTAATAATCAAATAGAAATCAACAAATCATTAGAAAATCATAAAATTGAGGTACTTGTTGAAAATAAAATGGAAGAACAAAGTAAATTATTTGGGAGAAATAAATATATTTCACCTGTAATTTTTGATGGAAATGAAAGTCATATTGGTAAAGTTGTAAAAGTACAAGTTCAAACTAGTAACCAGAATACCTTATTTGGTTTACTAGATAAAAAAATGGAAGCTGCTTGAATTGAGTAATTTAAAAAAAAAAAATATTATACCTGAACTAAAATTTGTATACTCTGAAAATAACACATTAAGTATTATATTTCAAAATAATGATTTGTTACTAGGTGTAGCAGGTGAGTTTAATAATAATTTAAAGGAATTGGAGAAAATTACAAAAACTAGCTTGTATTCAAGAGGGAATTCTATCTTAGTAAAAAGCGACCCAGAAAAGAATAATTTGATCAAAAATGCAATACAATTTTTGACTGAGCAGTTTTTAAATAATGGAACAATTGAAAAAAAGGATATAATTTCTTCCATAAATAAATTTATGATAGATGAAAAAAATAACTCTGAAAAAAAAGTAGAATATATAATTAAAACTCCAAAAAAATCTGTAATCCCAAGGTCTGAAAGACAAAAAGATTATGTAAGAGCTTTAAGGGAATCTGACATAATTATTTCAGCTGGTCCAGCAGGAACTGGTAAAACTTTTTTATCAGTTGCTATAGCACTAACGATGTTATTAGACAAAAAAATAGAAAGAATTATTTTATCAAGACCTGCTGTTGAAGCTGGAGAGAGACTTGGATTTTTACCTGGTGACATGAGAGAAAAAGTTGACCCATATTTAAGACCATTATATGATTCTTTGTATGATTTGTTAGATTTTGAAAAAATACAAAAAAAAATTGAAGTTGGTGATATTGAAATAGCTCCTCTGGCATTTATGAGAGGTAGGACTTTAAAAAACTCATTTGCAATTCTTGATGAAGCACAAAACGCAACTGATACGCAAATAAAAATGTTTTTAACTAGAATAGGAGAAAACTCCAAGATTGTTATAAACGGAGATCCTTCACAAATTGATCTACCAAATAAATCGCTTTCAGGACTACATAGATCAAAAAAATTACTTGGTCATTTAAAAGAAATTTCAGTAGTTGATTTTGATCATAAAGATGTGGTTAGGCATCCGCTTGTATCTAAAATCGTTAAGGCGTATTCTGATCAAAGTTCTGGCGGATGATAAAAGCCAACATAATACTTAGTCATTCAAATTGGAAAAGATTTTTAATAAAACCAAATAACTATTTAAAAAAAAGGCTTAATAAATTATCTAAAGCGCCTTCGTTTAGAAGAAAAAACCACGAATTTTCTGTACTTTTAACGAATAATAAAGAAATGAAAAAATTAAATCATAAATTTAGAAAAAAAAATAAAACTACAGATGTTTTGTCATTTCCATTAAAAATTAAAAATAAAGAAAAACTATATGTGGGCGATATAGCAATTAGTTTTGAAATTATTAAAGAGAGATCAAAAAAAACTAATTTTTTTTTAGAGTTTGATAAAATGTGGATTCATGGATACCTGCATTTAATTGGTTATGACCACAAAAAATATAGTGATTTTAAAAAAATGCTCAAAAAAGAAAAATTATTGTTGAAATATTTTCATTAAATCAATTGACTTTATTATACAAAAATAAAACTTTATTATACTTATTTGTAATTTCAATTGGTTTTTTATCTTCTTTTAGCCTTCCTCCTTATAATTTATTTTATATAAATTTTTTTACATACCCAGCATTCTTGTGGGTATTATTATATTCAAAAAACAAAATTTTTTCGTTTAATGTTGGTTGGATGTTTGGCTTTGGTTATTTTATTTCTAATTTATATTGGATAACACATTCTCTTACTTTTGAAGACTCTTTTAAACCTTTGATACCATTTGCTCTGATTTTAATACCATTATTTTTAGGATTATTTTACGGTATTTCATCTTTAGTCTTTTCTTTCTTTGATCCAAAAAAAAATATTTTATCAATTTTAATATTGGCTACTTCATTATCTATATTTGAATATATTAGAAGTTTTCTATTTGGAGGTTTTCCTTGGAACTTAATCTCTTTTAGTTTTACAAATTATTTAGAATTTATTCAACTTCTCTCTTTAACTGGGACCTATGCTTTTAACTCAATTATAATTTTATTATTTTTATTACCAGCCATATTTTTTTTTAATTACAAAAAAAATTTAAAAATAAATATATTTGTTTTTTCTGTTATAGTTATCTTTGTAAATTATTTTTGGGGCAAATCAAATTTGAGACAATATGAATTAACTGAAAAAAAAGATTTAGGTTTCACAATCAAAATAATTTCTCCAAAGATAAATATTAATAGATATTTTCAAAATGAAAATCCTGATAAATTTATCTTAGAATTAATAAAAATCTCTAAACCAAATCCATTGAATAAAACAATATTTATTTTACCTGAAGGTATTCTCTCTAATATTTATTTTGAAGATCTTAAAAAATTTAAATATCTTTTTTCAAATAATTTTTCAAAAAAACATAAAATTATTTTAGGTATGAACATTTATGAAAACGAAAAAATTTATAATTCCCTTTTAGTACTCAACAACGAGTTAAAGGTTTTGGATAAATATTATAAAAATAAATTAGTACCATTTGGAGAATTCTTACCTTTTGAAAAAATATTTCAAAATCTAGGATTTAAAAAAATTACACAAGGTTATCAGTCTTTTTCATCGGATAATCGAAGAAATCCAATTAAGCTGAATAACTTTAATTTTTTACCGCTCATTTGTTATGAAGTAATTTATTCAGGTAAAATAAATAAAAGTAAAACAAATTATGACTTTATTTTAAATATATCCGAGGATGGTTGGTTTGGAAATTCTATTGGTCCACACCAGCACTATTCTCATTTAATTTTTAGATCGATAGAGGAAGGTAAGACTGTTATTCGTTCCTCAAATAATGGTATTTCAGCATATATAAGTCCAAAAGGTCAGGTAATCGATAAGATTTTAACAACTGACAAGGGATTTATTGAACTTAGATCATTTAAAAAGGTCAATAAAACTATCTTTAGTTCACAAGGGAATAAGATCTTCTTTTATTTTGTATTTATTTATATTACTTTAATTTTTTTTTTTAAATTACGGGAGAAACAATGAAAAAAAATTTTTTATTTACTAGTGAATCAGTGTCAGAAGGACACCCAGATAAAGTTTGTGATCGAATTTCAGATATGGTTGTGGATAGCTTTCTAGCATCCGAACCTCAAGCAAGAGTTGCTTGTGAAACTTTAACAACAACAAATAAAGTTGTATTAGCAGGAGAAGTGAGAGGGCCCGAACTTAAAGAAGATGAATTAATTTCCAAAGTTAGAGATTGTATTAAAGATATAGGCTATGATCAAGATGGCTTTTCATGGAAAGAACAAACAAAAATTGAAACACATTTACATTCTCAATCAGCAGACATTGCAATGGGAGTAGACTCAGCTGGAAATAAAGATGAAGGTGCTGGAGACCAAGGAATTATGTTTGGTTATGCTTGTAATGAGACAGATGTTTTAATGCCAGCTCCAATTCATTTCTCACATAAAATTTTAAGACTGATGGCTGAGGATAGAAAGTCAGGAAAATTGAATGGAATAGAGCCGGACTCAAAAAGTCAAATCACTATTGAATATAAAGATGGTATGCCTGCTGCTGTAACATCAGTAGTAATCTCTACTCAACATTCTAAGGATGTTAACTTAGCAAAGGTTAAAGATTTATGCATGCCCTATATTGAAAGATCGATTCCAAAAAATTTACTAGGAAGTCTTGATGAGAAGGAGATTTATATTAATCCTACAGGAAACTTTGTGATTGGAGGCCCAGATGGAGATAGCGGTTTAACTGGCAGAAAAATTATTGTTGATACCTATGGTGGAGCTGCTCCGCATGGTGGAGGTGCATTTTCTGGAAAAGATCCAACGAAAGTTGATAGATCTGCTGCTTATGCTTCAAGATATTTAGCTAAAAATGTTGTTGCATCTAAAATTGCGGACAAATGTTTAATTCAATTAGCCTATGCAATTGGAGTATCTAAGCCTTTATCAATTTACGTAGATTTATTCGATAATGATGAAGAAAAAAATATGCATGTAGAAAAACTTATTAAAGAAAATTTTGATTTAAGCCCAAGGGGTATTAGAGAAATGTTAGGCTTAAATAAACCTATATATGAAAAAACTGCAGCTTATGGACACTTTGGAAGAGCACCTGATAATGATGGTTCATTTTCATGGGAAAAAACAGATAAATCGGACGTTTTTAGTAAGTAAATATTGTTGAAAACACTTAAAAAATAACTATATTTCTCTAACATTGTTGAACTTTCAAAAATGGGCTTAGGCCCATTTTTTTTTTGGTTGAAAATATTATGTTAAACAGAAGAGCGGACAAACTTGAATTATTAAGAATTGCTGAGGCAGTAGCTTTAGAAAAATCTATAGATAAAGAACTTATCATAGCTTCAATGGAAACAGGTATAGCCAAAGCTGCAAAATCAAAATTTGGATCAGATAACGAGATAAAGGTAGAGATTGATAGAGATAACGGCGATATCGGGATATTTAGAAAATTGCTAATTGTTGAAAAACCAGAGAATTCAAATATTGAAATTACTTTAGAAGATGCAATTAAGCTGAATCAAATAAATAAAGATAAAAAAATTGGAGATGAGGTTCTTCAAGCTTTGCCATCTTTTGATTTTGGAAGAATTGCCGCTCAAACAGCAAAACAGGTAATTAGTTTTAATGTTAGAGAAGCTGAAAGAGAAAGACAGTTTAATGATTTTATTGATAAGAAAGACACAATTTTAAGTGGAATAGTTAAAAGGTTAGAGTTTGGAAATGTAATTGTTGATTTAGGAAGAACAGAAGCAATAATCCAAAAAAATGAGATGATACCAAGGGAGAATATTAAAGCTGGAGATAGAGTCAAAGCTTATTGTTTGGATGTAAGAAGAGAGCCGAGAGGACAACAAATTTTTTTATCAAGGGCACATCCAAAATTTATGGATAAACTTTTTGTTCAAGAAGTTCCAGAAATATATGATGGCTTGATTGAAATCAAATCATCTTCAAGAGATCCTGGGAGTAGAGCAAAGATATGTGTTAAAGCTATAGATACTTCCTTAGATCCTGTTGGAGCATGTGTAGGGATGAGAGGTAGTAGAGTTCAAGCTGTGGTAAATGAACTCCAAGGTGAAAAAATAGATATAGTAAATTGGTCAGAAGACCCTGCTGTTGTGGCAGCAAATGCATTGTCTCCAGCTGAAGTACAAAGAGTAAATGTAGATAACGACGCAAAAAAACTTGATGTAATTTTAACAGAGGAAAATTTGAGTAAGGCCATAGGTAGAAGAGGTCAAAATGTTAGATTAGCTACCAAATTATTAAATTATGAAATTAATATAATGACAGAACAAGAAGATTCGGAAAGAAGACAGTTAGAATTTAAGGAGAAGACAGATAATATTGTAAAAAATTTAGAGCTAGATGAGACATTGGGGCAGCTTTTAGTTGCCGAAGGTTTTTCCACAATTGATGACATAAAAGATAGTACGACAGACGCACTTATAAAAATAGAGGGTATAGAAGAAGAAACAGCTAAAGAGTTAATTGAGCGAGCAAAGGAATTTCATCAAAAAGATCAAGAAGAAATTTCAAAAAGAATAAAAGATTTAGGATTAGACAACGATTTAATTAATCATGAAGGTCTTACAGCAGGTATGTTAGTAACCTTGGGCGAACAAAAAATTTTGACTTTAACTGATTTAGCAGATTTAGCATCTGATGAATTAACCGGTACTTATGATGTAGTCAAAGGTGAAAGGGTAAAAATTAGGGGCTATTTAGAAGATTTTGCTCTGTCAAAAATAGAGGCAGATAGCTTAGTAATGTCTGCAAGAGATAAAGTTTATAAAGATTGAAAGATGGAAAATGGAAAAAAAAAAATTAAAGTTATCAATAACAGGAAGTACTCAGAAGACTTTTAGTAGTATAGAACAAGCTAAATCAAAATCAAAAAATACTGTTGTAATAGAAAAAAAAAACTCAAAATTTCATGGTAAATCTCAATTTGTAAGACCAAACAATGATAATTTTAGGTCAAATAAAAGTACCACAGTTAAGCCAAGTAATTTTACTAGACCATCTTCTCCACCTTCCACAGACTTTGAAAAAAGAAAATTAGCAGAACAAAGAGCAACAAGAAGATTAAAAGGAGAAACAGTACCAAAAGAAAATAAGTCAAACAAGACAAATGGAAAAAGAAGAGAATTAAAATTAACAATTTCTAGAGCTTTAAGTGAAGATCATGCAGAGACTAAATCAAGAAGTTTAGCTGCACTAAAAAGAGCAAAACAAAAAGAAAATAGGACTTTAAATCAAGAGGAAAATAAAGATAGTTTTACTCAAGTTAAAAGAGAAGTAAATCTTCCAGAGATAATTACAATCAAAGAGCTGGCAAATAGAATGGCTGAACAATCCAGTAGTATTATTAAACATTTACTTGGTATGGGAGTGACTGTAACAATAAATAATACAATAGATGCTGATACAGCAGAATACTTAGTGAAAGAATTTGGCCATAATCCTATAAGAGAGGCTAAGGCAGAAGAAATAATTGAAAAAATAAAAGAGGTAAAATCAGAAAATTTACAAAATCGACCTCCAATAGTTACAGTTATGGGACATGTTGATCATGGGAAAACTTCTGTTCTAGATGTGTTACGGAAAGCAAATGTGGTTTCAGGAGAATTTGGAGGTATAACCCAACACATTGGAGCTTATCAGATTAATCACCAAAATAATAAAATCACATTTATTGATACACCAGGACACGCAGCATTTACAGAGATGAGAGCTAGAGGCTCTAAGTTAACAGATATTGTAATTTTAGTTGTAGCTGCAGATGATGGTGTTAAACCTCAAACTATAGAGTCCATTAAACATGCAAAGGCAGCAAAAGTACCGATAGTTGTTGCTATAAATAAATGTGATTTACCAGAGGCAGACCCACAGAAAATAAAAAATCAACTTTTGGAGTATGAGTTAATTGCAGAAGATCTATCTGGTGATACTTTAATGGTAGAAATCTCAACGAAAACTAAAAATAATCTAGATAAGTTAGTTGAATCTATTTTGTTACAAGCAGAATTACTAGATTTGAAAACAGATTTTGAAACAAATGCCAAAGGTATAGTTCTTGAATCAAAAATAGATGTTGGAAGAGGTCCAGTTGCAAACATTGTTGTAACAGCAGGTACTCTGAAAAAGGGAGATTATTTTGTTAGTGGATTAAAATGGGGAAAAGTTAGAGCAATAATAGATGACCAAGGAAAAATTATTAATATTGCTGAGCCAGCTACTCCAGTTGAGATTATTGGTATTAATGGTGCAGCAAAATCTGGAGATGATTTTATTGTTTTATCAAATGAAAAAGAGGCTAAATCTCTTTGCCAAGCTAGAGTAGAACAGTCAAAAGATAACAAAATACCCCTTAATTTTGTCACACAAGACTCAGCTTTCCAGAATCCAGTATCAGAGGAATTAAATATAATTATTAAATCTGATGTTCATGGTTCATCTGAGGCAATCAAAAATGCTATAGATCAAATAAAACATGATGAAGTGAAACCAAAAATACTTCTTTCTGATATAGGAATGGTTACTGAAACAGATGTAACTTTGGCAAAAGCATCTAATGCTATAATAATCGCGTTCAATGTTAAACCAAGCAAAGAGGCAAAGAAAAGATCGGAGCAAGAAAAAATTTCAATTTCCTCTTATAATATAATCTATGAAGTATTGGATTTTATAAAAGCGAAGATGGCCGGATTATTATCCCCTGATGTACAAGAAACAATTATTGGAAGTGCAGAAATTCTTGAAATTTTTAAGGTTTCAAAAGTAGGTAAAGTTGCTGGATCTAAAGTAGTCGAGGGTGAAATAATTCAAAACTCAAGTGCAAGAGTTATTAGAGATGGAGCTATAATATTTAACGGAAAAATAGGATCTATATTTAGAGAAAAAGATCAAACTAAGCAGGTATCAGCTGGATTAGAGTGTGGAATTACTCTGAAAGATTTCACTGATTATCAAAAAAAAGATATTATAGAAGTTTATAATTCCACAGTGAGAGAGAGATCAATCTAAATGAAACATCTTGGAAAACCTATTACACAAAGACAATTAAGAGTTGGTGAAATGATAAAACAAGCTTTAGGAATACTCTTTATAAGAGATGAGGCTAAAATTCCAACTTTATCAACTAGGGAAATTACAGTAACAGAAGTAAGAATGTCACCAGATCTAAAAACTGCTAAAATATTTGTAATGCCTTTAGGCGGAAAAAATACAGATGAAATCATAGAAAAACTAAAATTATCGTCATTTATGATCAGAAAAGTTTTGTCTAAGAAAATTATAATGAAATTTTTACCAAAACTTTTTTTTGTTAAAGATGACTCTTTTGATTACGCTGAAAAAATAGAAAATTTAATTAAACAAACAAATAAATAAGGAAAAAAAATGAAAGAAAAAGTAAAAGAACTTCAAATTCATGATAAAGATACAGGATCTTCTGAAGTTCAGATAGCTCAATTAACAGGAAAAATAGAGAGTTTATCAAAACACATAAAACAATTCAAAAAGGATAAACATTCTTCAGTTGGCCTTTTGAGAGCAGTAAATAGAAGAAAAAAATTATTAGACTACTTAAAGAAAAATAATATGGAGTCTTATAAAACAGTATTAACAAAATTAAATTTAAGGAAATAAATGTTTAAAGTAATAAAAAAAGAAATAGATATAAGTGGAACAAAAATTAGTTTAGAAACGGGAAAAATAGCAAGACAAGCAGATGGAGCAATTATTGCTCAATGTGGCGAAACAGTTATATTAGCAACAGTTGTTGGTGCGAAGAAAGTAAATCCAGATATGGATTATTTCCCTTTATCTGTTAATTACCAGGAAAAGTATTATGCCGGTGGGAAAATTCCTGGTGGATATTTTAAGAGAGAAGCAAGACCAACTGAGAGTGAAACATTAATTTCAAGATTAATTGATAGACCAATTAGACCTTTGTTTCCTGATGAATTTAAAAATGAGGTACAGTTATTGCCAACTGTAATCTCATACGATCCTGAAAATCAACCAGATATCTTAGCAATCACTGCTTCATCAGCAGCCCTAGCTATATCAGGAATGCCATTTATGGGTCCTGTTGGAGCCTCTAGAGTTGGCTTTATTGAAGGAAAGTACGTCCTTAATCCATCTAAAAAAGATTTAGAAAATTCTAAATTAGATCTTGTTGTAGCAGGAACTAAAGATGCAGTTTTAATGGTCGAGTCCGAAGCAAATGGTCTTACAGAGGAAGAAATGTTAAATGCAGTAAAATTTGGACATGAAGGATTCATTCCAGTTATAGAAATGATCGAGGAACTAGCAAAAGAATGTAGAAAACCTGAGTGGACAGTTGAGAAAAAAGATCTCTCCGAGGTCAAAAAGAAATTAGAAGACGAATTTACTGACGATTTAAAGAAAGCGTTTTCTACAAGAGATAAACAAGATAGATCTAATCAAATTTCAGAAATTACTGAGAAAGCTAAAAAGCTTTATGAAGAAAATGAAGATTACTCAGACTTAGATGTAAACTCACAACTCAAAAATTTAGAAAAATCTATAGTAAGAACTGATATACTAAAAAATAAAAATCGTATCGATGGAAGAGGGCTTGCCGATATTAGACCTATTATGTGTGAAGTAGGAGTTCTACCAAGAGCTCATGGTTCAGCACTATTTACTAGAGGAGAAACTCAAGCAATTGTAGTTACTACTCTAGGTACTTCTGATGATGAACAACGTCTAGAAAGTTTAGATGGACAACATCGAGAAAGATTTATGCTTCATTATAACTTTCCTCCTTTTTCAGTTGGTGAAACAGGAAGAATTGGAACTGGTAGAAGAGAAGTTGGTCATGGAAAATTAGCTTGGCGAGCAATTAATTCCTCATTACCTTCAAAAGACTCGTTTCCATACACTTTTAGAATAGTATCAGAGATAACAGAGTCTAATGGTTCTTCTTCAATGGCCTCAGTTTGTGGTGCATCTCTTTCACTAATGGATGCGGGTGTTCCGATAAAAGAGCCAGTTGCAGGTATTGCCATGGGTTTAATAAAAGAAGGTGATGATTTTAGTGTTTTATCTGATATTTTAGGTGATGAAGATCACTTAGGTGATATGGACTTTAAAGTTGCTGGAACCAAAGATGGAATAACATCATTACAGATGGATATCAAAATCACAGGTATTACATTTGAAATAATGGAGCAGGCTTTAAACCAAGCTAAAGACGGGAGAATCCACATACTAGGAGAAATGAATAAAGCTTTGAGTAAGTCTAGAGATGATGTTGGCAAACACACTCCAAAAATGGAACAAGTTACTGTTGATAAAAAAGATATCGCAGCTGTGATTGGAAAAGGTGGGGCAACAATCAGAGAGATTGTTGAAAAATCAGGTGCCAAAGTTGATGTTAATGATGAAGGTGTCGTAACAGTTGCCGCTCCTGATGAGGAGTCTAGAAATATTGCCATGCAAATGATCAAAGATATAACTGCTAAAGCTGAATTAAATAAAATTTATAATGGAAAAGTTATGAAAATTATGGAGTTTGGAGCTTTTGTAAACTTCTTAGGCAAACAAGATGGACTAGTTCATATTTCTGAGCTTGCAGACAAAAGAGTTGCTAAAGTTACTGATGTTGTAAAAGAAGGCGATGAAGTCAAAGTTAAAGTAATAGGATTTGACAGAGGAAAAGTAAAACTTTCTATAAAGCAGGCTGCCATATAGATAAATGTCCAACCCATTTATTTTAATTGCTAGAATACGTGTTAAAGAGGGTAAGGTTGAAGAGTATCTCAAGATAGCAAAAGAAGCTGATGATGCTGTCAATGCTTCAGAGCCAGACATGCTTATTCATACTTTTGATCAAGATCCAACTGATCCTTTAGAATTTACTTGGAGTGAAGTTTACAGAAATAGTGAAGCCATGCTTCATCATCTAAATAATGCCCCAGTTCAAGCTTATGTTGAAAAGCATAACAAAATTGCTGATAGGTTCGAAATAGAGGTTTACGGAAATATTACAGAAGAGACTATCAAGGCAATTAAAGAATCAAATATCCCTTTTAAACATTTTAAAACCACTTATGTTGGTTATACTAGAAGCAATATTTAATAAATTTAGAGGAGAATTATGAAAAAATTTGAAGAATTGATGTCTGTAAGTGGAGAGATAGAAAATATCAGCGCTGAAGAGGCAAAAAAAAAACTAAATGATCCTAATGTTCAATTTATTGATGTAAGGGATAAAGAAAGTTTTTCCAAAGGAACAATAGGAAATGCTATTCATATGGATAGAGGATTATTAGAATTTTATTTAGCTGAAGGAAGTCCAATTGAGAATGATATTGTTAAAAATAACCCAGATAAAGAATACGTTGTTTTTTGTGGTGTTGGTGGACAAGGTACTCTAGCCACAAAGACTATGAAAGATATGGGAGTAAAAAACGTTAAAAACATATCTGGTGGAATGGCTGAGTGGAATAAAATTAAAGATTAACTCTCTGGGATGAAAAGTAAGCAAAGACCGTTGCTACAATATCTTTTTCCACCATCAGGACCATCATTAAATACATGGCCGTGATGAGCGCCACAATTTGCACAGCTGTATTCAGTCCTCTTCATTCCAAAAGAATAATCAGTTTTTGTTACAAATGCGCCTGGTATTGCCTCTGTGAATGATGGCCAACCAGTTCCACTATCAAATTTTGTAGTGGATTCAAATAGTTTCACACCACAATTTGCACAATGATAAGTTCCTTTTCTTTTCTCATAATTTAATTCACTAGTACCTGCACGCTCAGTACCCTCTTCAAACATTATTATTTTTTGTTCATTTGTAAGATCAGGATTAATTATATTGTATTCACTCTCTTCTTTTTTTAATTTTTTTTTAAAACCCACAATGTTATTTGCCAATGAAGTTAATGGATAAAATATTAAACTTAATAAAGAAGCACCAGCAATTTTCAAAAATTTTCTTTTCATAATAATTAATTATTAGTTATTTATTCTTTTTACCTAACTTATTTATTAGGAATAAAGCTACAGCAGTCAATAGGGCAAAAACTTCTAGAGCATGTCCAGAACCCTCAAGAATTAATTGAACAAATATAAATATTATACAAACTACAAACCAAACTAAAATCAGCATTTTAACAAACTTTTAAGATATATTTTTAGGATCTGGCATTCCTACTTTATTGTAACCAGCATCAACATAGTGAATTTCGCCTGTAACTCCGCCTGCCATATCACTTAGAAGATACAATGCTGAGTTTCCAACATCCATATTATCTACATTTCTTTTTAAAAATGAGTGGTCAGCATTCCATTTGTATAAAAATTTTGCATCTCCAATGGCTGATGCCGCCAAAGTTTTGATGGGACCAGCACTTATTGCATTCACTCTTATCCCTTTAGCACCTAAATCTCTAGCTAAGTATTTAACACTAGACTCTAAAGCTGCTTTACAAACTCCCATGACATTATAATTAGGGATAGCTTTATTGGCTTCATAGCTAAGTGTAATCATACTACCACCCTCTTTCATCACTTTTGAGGCTTCTCTTGCAACTTCAGTAAATGAAAAGCATGAAATCAGCATACTTCTTAAAAAATTTTCTCTTGTTGTATTTAGATATTCTCCTGAAAGTTCAGATTTATCAGAAAAAGCAATTGCGTGAACTACAAAGTCTATCTCGCCCCATTGAGATTTAACATCTTCAAATAATTTTATTACATCTTCTTTTTTTTCAACATCACAGCTAAAGGTAACATTAGAATTTAGTTTTTCTGCAAGAGGGACTACTCTTTTTTTAAGAGCATCACCTAAATATGTAAAAGCTAATTCAGCACCTGCTTCTGAAAGTTTTTGAGAAATACCCCAAGCAATAGATCTTTCGTTAGCAACACCCATTATTAGTCCTTTTTTACCCTTCATTAAAGACATAAGTTAGACTTTCTCAAATACTAGAGTTGCATTTGTTCCACCAAAACCAAAACTATTAGACATGACAGTATTCAATGTTACTTCTTTTTCTGTTTTAGCGACTATTGGAAATTTTTTAGCCTCATCATCCATTTCACTTATGTTAGCTGAGCCTGTAATAAAATTATTTTTCATCATAATTAAACAATATATTGCTTCATGTACTGATGCAGCTCCTAACGGATGACCTGATAAAGATTTGGTCGAACTAATCTTAGGAATTTCATCTCCAAAAGCATCTTTAACAGCATTTAATTCAGTAATATCTCCAACTGGAGTAGAAGTTCCATGAGTATTTATATAATCTATTTTATTTTTAGAAGTTGTCATAGCCATTTGCATACATCTTACTGCACCCTCACCAGAAGGTGCTACCATATCATATCCATCTGATGTTGCTCCGTAACCTGTTAATTCTGCGTATATTTTAGCTCCTCTAGCTTTAGCGTGTTCATATTCCTCAAGAACTAAAACTCCTGCACCTCCAGCAATTACAAAACCGTCTCTAGTTTTGTCATAAGCCCTTGAAGCCTGCTGAGGAGTATCATTGTATTTAGAAGATAATGCGGTCATAGCATCAAACATAGCTGTCATTGCCCAGTGTATTTCTTCACTACCACCTGCAAAAACTACATCTTGTTTACCCATTTGGATAAGTTCCATAGAGTTTCCTATACAGTGTCCACTTGTTGCGCAGGCTGAACTCATTGTATAGTTTGTTCCCTTAATTTTAAATGGAACAGCAAGTGTTGCTGAGGCGGTACTTGCCATTGTTCTTGGAACTATAAATGGTCCCATTAATTTTGGCGTCTTAGCTCTAGTTTTATCTGCTGCTAAAATAACATTTTCAATTGAAGGTCCACCCGAACCCATAACAATTCCTGTTTTAAAATTACTTACTTCACTTTCCTCTAAACCAGAGTCTTCGATAGCTTCTTTCATCGCGATATAATTATAAGCTGATCCTGATCCCATAAATCTAATTGTTTTTCTATCTATATGATCCTCAAGTTTTATATTAGGCTTTCCATGAATATGACTTTTAAGATTATGTTCTTTGTATTCTTCAGAAAAAGAAATTCCTGATTTTGTATTTAATAAAGATTGATGAACTTCTTCTTGATTATTACCAAGACATGAAACAATTCCCAAACCTGTAATTACTACTCTTCTCATTATTTAAATAATCCTACTTTTAAACTGTCTGCAGAGTATATTTTCTTATCATCCGCAAGAAGAATACCATTTGCTAGTCCAACAGTTGTTTCACCTTTAATCAATATTCTTTTCATATCAATAATATATGTTGCCATTTTGACATTTTTTAAAACCTCTCCTGTAAACTTTACTGTACTTACTCCCAAAGCTCTTCCTCTTCCAGGATTTCCAAGCCAACCCAAGTAAAACCCAACTAGTTGCCACATTGCGTCCAAACCCAGGCATCCTGGCATCACTGGATCTTCCTTAAAGTGACAATCAAAAAACCACAGATCATCTTTTATATCAAGTTCAGCCTTCATTAACCCTTTGTCAAAAGCTCCATTTTTTTCACTAATTTCAGTAATCCTATCAAACATTAGCATTGGTGGAGAAGGTAATTTTGCATTTCCAGGGCCAAAAAGTTCACCATTTGCGCAACTTATTAATTCTTCATAATTAAAGGAACTTTTTTTCATAATTTTTAATCTTATTACTTGATTTACAAACATTATAATATAGATATTCTTTAGAATAATTATAATTAGTAATGGCTTACGCTGAGCAATATATAGAAAAATTAAGAAAATCAGGTCTAAGACCCACAAAACAAAGAATTAAAATTTGTGAAGTTTTGTTTGATGCTGAAAAGACTTTTCACTTTACAATTAAAGAACTGGTTAAAATCATTGAAAATCAAGCAAATATTAAGGTTTCTTTAGCAACTGTTTATAACACTGTTCATGCATTTATTAGGAAGGGTTATTTAAAAGAGATACCACTAAATGCCTCACAAAGTTATTACGATACAAATGTAACTCATCATCACCATTTCTTTGACGAGGAAGAAAATAAATTGATTGATATTCATCAAGATGATGTTGACGAAGTTAATATTAAAAGAACAATCCCAGGAAAAAAAATAAAATCAGTAGAAGTTATTGCTAAAATTGTGAGTGATAATCAATCTCAAAAATAATTAAATAATATCAATAGTTTAAATAATATATTATATTTATTCTAAACTGTTGACATATCATAATTCCTCTATATATAAACCACATTAGAATCATTATTAATAGTAGGAGTAAATATGTCATTAAAAGGTAGTAAAACAGAGGAAAATTTAAAAGAAGCATTTGCTGGAGAAAGCCAAGCAAATAGAAGATATCTTTATTTTGCTCAAAAAGCGGATGTGGAAGGCTTTAACGATGTTGCAGCGGTATTTAGATCAACTGCAGAAGGTGAAACTGGACATGCTCATGGTCACTTAGAATATTTAGAAGAAGTAGGTGATCCAGCAACTGGTAAGCCAATTGGTGAAACGAAAGCCAATCTGGAGTCTGCAATTCAAGGTGAAACACACGAGTACACTGATATGTATCCTGGAATGGCTAAAACAGCTAGAGACGAAGGCTTTGATGAAATAGCTGATTGGTTTGAGACTTTAGCAAAAGCTGAAAAATCACACGCAGGTAAATTTCAAAAGACTTTAGAAAGCATCGCTTAAACAAAATTTGTGGACGAAACCCCTCTCGTCCACAAAAATCACATTAATAAAAAAATCTATGAGTAAAGAAGGCGGCACACAAGCACCTATAAGACACCCATTAAAATTTAGGGATCCAGACTTTATAAATCCTGAGAAAATTGATCAGGAAATGAGAAGAGTATTTGATATCTGCCATGGATGTAGAAGATGTTTTAATTTGTGTGATAGTTTTCCAAAGTTATTTGACTTTATCGACGAAACTGAGGGGGGTGAGGTATCAGATCTTTCAAGCGATAAGTTTAAACCCGTTGTAGATGCCTGCACTTTATGTGACATGTGTTTTATGACTAAATGTCCTTATGTGCCACCACATGAATTTGATTTAGATTTTCCACATTTGATGCTGAGATATAGAACCGCTCAAAGAAAAAATGGTGAAATTTCAAAAACTGCCAACCAATTAACTCAAATTGATCGAAATTCAAAAATAGGAATATTTTTTAACATTTTTATTAATTGGATTACAAATGTAAAAAATAAATTTGCTAGAAAAGTTTTAGAATTTTTTACTGGAATAGATAAAAGAGCTATTTTACCAAAATATAATAAAGAAACATTTACAAATTATTTTCAAGAATTTAAAAAAAATATTTTACCAAAATATAAAGAACGAAAAGTTGTAATTTACTCCACTTGTTTTGTAAATTTTAACAAAAAAAAAACTGGAGAGGCAGCTTTGAAAGTACTTCATCATAATAATGTAGAAGTAGAACACTCTTATGCTGGCTGTTGTGGTATGCCTTTTTTAGAACAAGCAAATCTAGATCAGGTTACAAAGCAAGCAGAGTTAGTTTCTAGAGAACTAATTAAATATGTCGAAAAGGGTTATAAAGTAGTAACCTTAACAGCAAGTTGTGGTTTAATGTTAAAGTTCGAATGGCCTTTGTTAATGCCAAATGATGGAATAATTAAAAAACTCTCTCAAAATACTCTTGATATTGATGAATATGTCATGGATATTGCCAACAAAGAAGGGTTGGTAGATGGTTTGAAAGAAATCGATGGAGGAGTAACAGTACATAATGCTTGTCATGCTAGAGCACAAAATATGGGTAATAAGGCAAGAGATATGCTTAAATTAATTCCAAATATTAAATTAGATGTTGTTGAAAGATGTGCGGGTCATGGAGGAACCTTCGGTATTATGAAAGAAACTCATGATATAGCAAATAAGGTGGGCAAAACTACCGCAAGCACTGTTAAAAGAAAAAATAATAAGTATATGGCTTCTGACTGTCCATTGGCTGGTAAGCATATTAAGCAGTTGGCTGATGACACAAACATAGTAAATGATGAAGCTGTGCATCCAATCGAGATAGTCTCAAAAAGTTATGGATTATAGAATGTCAAAAGAACAAAAAATTATTACAGAAGAAGATCTTCTACCTCTAGATGCATACGCAAAGGTTAGAAGGCAAATGAGAAAAGAATTAGTTGAGTTTAAAAAGAATAGAAGAATTCTTTTAGGGCCTTATGCAACATTTTATTTTGAATGTTATGAAACAATGATAGCCCAAGTACAAGAAATGCTTTATATTGAAAAGGGTGGAGATAAACAAGTTGCAGATGAACTTGCTGCATACAATCCTTTAATCCCTAATGGAAAAGAATTAGTTGCTACTTTAATGTTTGAAATAGATAATCCGATAATAAGAGCAGAATTTCTTGGAAAGTTAGGTGGAGTGGAAAACAATATATTTATTAAAGTTGGAGATGAAAAAATTTATGCAGTTCCAGAAATGGATGTTGATAGAACCTCAGATGATGGAAAAGCATCTTCAGTTCAGTTTATTCACTTTAAATTTTCAGATGATCAAGTAAATAAGTTCAAAGACCAAACCAATTTAATTAAAGTAGGTATTGATCATAAGGAGTATTCACACACAACTAAATTTTCGGAAGATAACATTAAAGCTCTTTCTACAGATTTTAATTAACAATACCCCAAATTTTGTCGTCTTTCACAATCCAACCCGAATAATCACCTGTCTTAATATTACACCATTTTTCCTCGCATTTAATAACCTTTAAAAGACGACCCTCTCCTAACTTAGCTAATGGTTTTGAATATTTCGTAGGTTTTTTAAATAGAATTTTTTCAGATTTGGTGATTATAGAAAGTGAATTCCTCAATTGTGAAATATGGATCCAACCACTATTTTTTTTATGGTCGATAACTCTTCTGAAATTTTCTTTTTTATCGATTACTTTCAGAGGTAACTCAATTTTTCTATATACATATTTAATTGGATAATCAAAGCTTGGACCGTATCTAACATTTACTTTTTTATTTTTTAACATAAGAAAATAATTATTTTCTTGAGCAATCGACGAAAATGGTAAAAGAAAAAGAAATGAAAGTATTAAATATTTTCGCATATACATCCTTTTTTTTTTCTAAATAATACTTTCCTAAATTTAAGATTTAATAAATCAATTATTAAAATATGAGAATTTAAATTTTTACCAACATTTAAAATTGTCTTCAAAACCTCATTAGCTTGTAGGCTGCCTGTAATAACTGCAGTTGATCCGAATATACCATCTGTTTCACAATCCAAAACTCCTTCTGCTGGCTCTCCTTGGTAGAAACATTTTAAACAGGGACTTTTCTTTAAACTAAAATCAAATGTAAAAATATGTCCTTCAAATTTACTTATAGCTCCAATAATAAGTTTTTTTTTACATTTTAATGAAAATTTATTTAAAAGAAATTTTGCTTTAAAATTATCTGTACCATCAACAATAACATCATACTGTTTAAGAATTTTTGCTAAATTTTTATCTTCTGCTTTAACTCTATATGTTTTTACTTTTACCTTTTTATTAATTTTATTAATTTTTTTTTTTAAGATATTAACTTTATATTTTCCAACATCATCAGAAGTAAACATAACTTGTCGATGTAAATTTGATATACTCACTTTATCATGGTCCATCATGCCAATTTCACCAATACCTGCTCGACAAAGTAAATCAATAACAGGTGTCCCTAAGCCACCACACCCAACAACCAAAACTTTAGCATTTTGAAATTTCTTTTGACCTAAAACTCCAACTTTTTTTAAAATAATCTGTCTTGAATATCGCTCTAGGTCCTTGTTACTAAACATTTACTATTTACCAGTAGATCCAAATCCTCCAGACCCTCTGATTGTCTCTGGTAATTCATTTGTTTCTTCAATTTCTACTTTTAAAATAGGCATTAAAACCATTTGAGCAACTCTATCTTCATCATTGACAGTAAATTCGTCTTTACCATGGTTAAATAAAATAATTTTTAGTTCTCCTCTATAATCACTATCAATTGTACCTGGTGTATTTAGTACGCTAATACTTGATTTTGCGGCAAGACCAGATCTTGGTCTAATTTGAACCTCTGTATCTTCAGGAATTGCAATTGCAATACCTGTTGGTATCAACATCGACTCATTTGGTTTGATTGTTATAGGTTCATCTATACATGCCATCAGATCCATACCCGAAGATCCACTAGTTTTATAACTTGGAAGTTTTGCTTTTTGGTTAAGCATCTTAAATAAAACCTTCACCATTACTTAATTAAGCTCAGAGATAACTCTATCTACTATCTCAGATGCTATTAAAGATTTGTTTTTCTTTAATAACTTTTCACTTTTTTTATTTTTATAAAATATAGAAACTTCATTATCATCTGAGTCAAAACCTATTGTTTTATCAGAAATATTATTTGCAATAATCCAATCACAATTTTTTTGGTCTAATTTTCTCTTTGAATTTATCTCAAGATTTTGTGATTCTGCTGCAAATCCAATTGTAATTTTTGGTCTAAGAGAATTATGATTTGATATGTTTGATAAAATGTCAATATTTTTTTCTAACTTAAGATCCAAATGTTCACTTTTTTTAATTTTTTCACTATTGATCTCTTTAACTTTAAAATCAGCTACTGCTGCATTAAAAATAGCAACATCAGTTGGTAGATTGCTGAGAGTTTCCCTAAACATTTCTTCTGCAGTTTTAACTGAAATAAATTTAACACCCTCAACTGGGTCTAAATTTGTTTCTCCAGAAATAAGTGTTGTTTCAAAACCATTATCTCTTAATGATTTAGCAATTTCATAACCTTGTTTTCCACTTGATTTATTAGTTATAAATCTTACTGGATCTATAAACTCTTTAGTAGGTCCAGCTGTAACTAATGCCTTATATTTTTTATTTTTTTCAATATTCTTAAAATAATTTTCTATAGTTTCTAATATATGTGAAGGTTCTGACATTTTGCCTTTTCCATACTCTCCACAAGCCATATCCCCAATTTCCGGGCCAATTATCCTATAACCATAACTTTTTAATTTTGATAAATTATCTTTAGTTGATTTGTGTTCCCACATTCTGACATTCATAGCTGGGACCAAAAACACTTGTTTATCAGATGCTAAAATGACAGTGCTAGCTAGGTCGTCAGTTAAACCATAACTTAATTTTGAGATTGTATTTGCTGTTGCAGGCACAACTAAAATTAAATCTGCCCATCTAGAAAGTGAAATATGATCCATTTCAGCCTCGTTTTCTGCACTGAATATATCTTCATATACTTTTTCTTGCGAAAGTGATGAAATAGATAGAGGTGTTACAAAGTTTTTACCACTCTTTGTAAGTATTGTTTTAATAT
>CABZDY010000008.1 GCA_902524635.1 uncultured Pelagibacteraceae bacterium | reverse complement strand
TAAAATAGTTATTTTTTAATTTTTCTAACATTAATCAATTTTATTCATTTTAGCCGATCTACCGAGATCTTCTTCAATACGAATTAGTTGGTTATATTTTGCTATTCTCTCTGATCTTGCAAGAGATCCAGTTTTGATTTGATTTGAATTGCTGCCTACTGCTAAATCAGAAATAAATGTATCTTCAGTATCACCGGATCTATGGGAGATGATTGTTTTAAACCCAATTAGTTGCGCAAATTTAATTACTTCTAAAGTTTCGGTTACAGTTCCTATTTGGTTCAATTTTATTAAAATACTATTTGCAGATAAGTTTAGAAAGCCTATTTTTAATCTTTCAAGATTAGTTACAAAAAGATCATCACCTATTATTTGTGTTTTGTTTTTTGTTACATTTACAAATTTAGACCATGCCTTCCAATCATCTTCACCAAATGGATCTTCAATTGATTTAATTTGATATTTTTTAATAAGTTGTAAATATTTTTTAATTGATTGATTAACACTTATGTAATTTTTAGAATGAATTGAATATTTACCTTTTTTAATTAATTCATTAGCTGCAACATCTAAACAAATAGATATATCTTTACCATTTTTAAAACCTGATTTTTTGATCGCTTGAACTATAAGCTTTAAGGCACTCTCATTATCGCTTATCATTGGTGCAAAGCCACCTTCATCACCTACGTTAATAGAGTGACCTGCTTTTTTTAATAATATTTTTAAATTATTTATTACTAAAAAACACATTCTGACAGCATCATTAAATGATTTTGCTCTATCAGGTCTAATCATAAACTCTTGTATTCTCAGGCCATTATCAGCATGTGCACCCCCATTAATAATATTCATTAAAGGAAAGGGTAGTTTAAAATTTCTTTTAACAATAAAATTTTTATATAAAGGTATTTTTTTAACTTTTGCCGATAGTTTTTTTGTAGCCATGGATACAGCCAAAATTGTATTTGCACCTAATTTTGTTTTTTGTTTAGTTCCATCTAATTTTATAAGAATACTATCTATTCTTTCTTGGTCATGAATGTTTTGATTTTTTAATTTTTTTGAAATTAATTTATTAACAGTTGCAACTGGTATTAAAACACTTTTTCCTAAGTATTTTATATTACTCTTATCTCTTTTTTCATATGCCTCAAAAGTTCCTGTTGAAGCACCTGAAGGACAAATTGCTGATGCACTTAAATTATTTGAAAATACTTCAGCCTCAATTGTGGGATTTCCTCTACTATCATAAACCTGTCTGGCTACAACTCTTTTGATTTTGCTCATTAATTACTTTTTAACTAAATTATCAATTTCTACAATTTGATTAATTAGCTCGTCTAATTTGTCTAAAGGGACCATGTTTGGACCATCTGATGGAGCATTATCTGGGTCTTGATGTGTTTCCAAAAAAATAGCTGCAACACCTACTGCAACAGCTGCTCTCGACAAATACTCAACAAATTCTCTTTGACCACCACTTTTTTCGCCTAGACCACCAGGTTGTTGGACTGAATGAGTTCCATCAAATACCACTGGATAACCATTTTTTGCCATGATGGGAATAGATCTCATATCAGATACCAATGTATTATAGCCAAAGCTAGCTCCTCTTTCAGTCACTAAAATATTTTCATTGCCACTATCAGAAATTTTTTTGGTTACATTCACCATATCCCATGGTGCTAGGAATTGACCCTTTTTCACATTAATGATTTTGTTGGTTTTAGCTGCAGCAACTAATAAATCTGTTTGTCTACAAAGGAATGCTGGTATCTGAAGAACATCTACGTGATCAGAAACTAGGGAACATTGTTCTTCATTATGTATATCAGTAAGAACGGGTACGTTAATATCTTTTTTGATTTTATCAAATACAGGTAGCGAGTTTTCTAAACCAGCTCCTCTTTTACCTTTCAAGCTTGTTCTGTTAGCCTTATCAAAAGAGGTTTTATAAATAAATCCGATATTATACTTTGATGTAATTTCTTTAATTTTACCTGCCATGTCCAAAGCATGTTGCTCGGTCTCAAGTTGACAAGGACCAGATATTAAACAAATTTTATTTTTGTTTGAAATTTGTATACCGTTACAATTAACTATTTTATTTTCCATTAAAAGATTTTGCAGCTTTAATAAATGAAGAGAATAAAGGATGAGGATTCAAAGGTCTAGATTTAAATTCTGGATGAAATTGAACTCCAATAAACCATGGATGATTTTTAAGTTCAATAATTTCAGGTAATTGATTGTCAGGAGAAATTCCTGAAAACATCAAACCTTTTTTTTCAAATTTTTGCATTAAATTTATATTGACCTCATATCTATGTCTGTGTCTCTCTTTAATCATTTTAGATTTATAGATATTTTTTATGGCAGAATTATTTCTTAGTTTTGCATCATAAATACCTAATCTCATTGTTCCACCCAGGTTTTTATCGGTTCCTTTTATAATTTTTCCATCTTTGTTCCATTCATCAATTAATCCTATTACAGGAAAACAATTTTTATCAAGTTCGCTAGAGCCAGCTTTTTTAATTTTTAGAATATTTCTTGCAAACTCAATCATTGCCATTTGCATTCCAAAACAAATACCTAAAAAAGGTATTTTTCTCTCCCTGGCATATCTAATTGCCTCAATTTTTCCCTCTGTTCCTCTTTTACCAAATCCTCCTGGTATTAATATTCCTGATACATTCTTAAATTTTGATTTAATTTCTTTTAATCTTAGTTTATCTGACTCAATTCTTACTAAGTTAACTTTAACTTTATTTGAAATTCCCCCATGCGTAAGAGCTTCATCAAGTGATTTATAAGCATCTTTTAAGTTTACATATTTGCCAATGATAGCAATATTTACTGTTCTTTTTGTTTTTAAAACTATATTTGTAATCTTTTTCCAAGGTAGTAAGTTCGGTCTTTTTCTAGATTTTATTTTAAAGAATTTTAAAACTTGCTTATCTAATTTTTGATTAAAAAAACTTATTGGTGCTTCATAAATAGTTTTTACATCAACTGTTTCTATAACATTAGCAATATCCACATTACAAAATAAGGATATTTTTCTTCTTTGGTCTAAAGGAATAGACTGTTGAGATCTACAGATCACTATATCAGGTTGAATTCCTATACTTCTTAATTCTTTAACAGAATGTTGTGTTGGCTTTGTTTTAATTTCATCTGAAGATTTTAAAAATGGAACAAATGTTAAATGAATAAATAATGATTTTGATCTACCATTATCATTCGAAAACTGTCTTATAGCTTCTAAAAATGGTAAACTCTCAATATCTCCAACTGTTCCTCCAACTTCACAAATTACAAAATCTTCATTTGTTATATCTTTTTTTATAAACTCTTTAATTCTATTTGTAACATGTGGAATTACTTGAACTGTTTTTCCAAGATAACCTCCTCTTCTCTCTTTTTTTATTATGTCACTATAGATTCTACCTGTGGTAATGTTGTCAGATTGTTTGGCTGAAATATTTGTGAATCTTTCATAATGTCCTAAATCTAAATCAGTCTCAGCACCATCGTCAGTTACAAAAACTTCACCATGTTGAAAAGGACTCATTGTTCCTGGATCAACGTTTAAATATGGATCCATTTTTCTTATTCTCACTTTATAACCTTGTGATCTAAGCAAATATCCAAGCGATGCTGATGATAAACCTTTACCAAGTGATGAAACCACGCCGCCAGTGACAAATATATATCGCGCCATGGAATTATGTTATAGCCAATGATTTGTAAAAATAAAAGTATTAATTATTATTTTCTGGTAATTTAGGAGCATCATCAGCATTTTCTTCTATTTTATCAATTACAGAAGTGTTTGAAGGAAGATCTCCTCGTGAAATAATAGTTAATCCTAGACTACAAATTATGAATAATGTTGCAACAATAGCCGTTGCTTTAGTCATAAAATTCCCAGCCGACCTTGAAAACATAAAGTTATCTTGAGAAACTCCAATACCCAAAGCTCCACCTTCAGATTTTTGGAACAAAACTAGCAATACTAGGATTGCTGCCAATATTATATTTATAATTAATAGTATGTTTTCCACGACGCCTAATTAATTGATTTTTTCATTATATCAATAAATATTTTTTCATTTGTTGAAGCTCCACCAATCAAAAAACCATCAATATTATCGATTCTCATTAAATTTTTTATATTTTTTGGGTTTACAGAGCCTCCATATAAAATCTTAGATTTTGTAAATTTTTTTGATATCTTTAAGGTGTTTCTTATAAACGTAATATTTTTTTTTAAATCATTTTCGCAAGGAATAATGCCTGTACCTATTGACCAAACAGGTTCATAAGCAATTATAACTTGATTTAAATTCTTCAAATTTTTTAAACCTTCAAGTAATTGTTTTTTTAAAACATATTTTGTTTTATTTTTTCTTTTATCAATCAATTTTTCGCCTATGCATAAAATGACATTTAATTTTTCATTAAGTGCAGACTTAATCTTTGAATTAATTTTTTTATTATCATTTTCAGCTCTCGTTTCTGAGTGTCCAATTATAACAAACTTACCTCCTAAATCTTTAATCATCTTTGAGCTTATGGCTCCTGTGAAAGGTCCATAGTTTATTTGTGTATGACAATCTTGAGCTCCAATTTTAATATTTGATTTTTTTGTTTTATCTACAAAAGATTTGATCAATGTATAAGGTGGACAATAAATAATATTGGCTTTAAGTTTCTTCGTTTTTGAATAACTTATTACTTTATTTAATGAATTAACCGACTTAACTGACCCAAACATCTTCCAATTAGCAATGAAATACATTTTATTATTTGTCATAAAGATTAATATAATTTATATGTTTATTTTTTTTTAGATCAATAAATAAAGACTATAGAATATGATAAATAAATTAAGAGGTTTCTCAAATTCAAAATTAGCTGGAGTACTTGTTGGAATTATTATAATTCCATTTGTATTTTGGGGCATGGGCAGTGTTTTTAGTGGAGGTAATACTAACAATGTTGCTAAGATTAATAATGAAGCAATCTCATCAAAAGATTTTGTAAATTTTATAAACGAGTCTAGACTTACAAATGATATTATAAAAGCAAATATAGATAAAAATATTATTGAAAATATTTTATCAGAATTGGTATCTGAAAAATTGATTGAGATGGAAATTAAAGAATTAAATGTATCAATGTCAGAGGAAGCTTTGGCAAATAAAATAAGGTCTAATTCAATACTACTAGATGATAATAAGAAGTTTTCAAGAGTTAAGTATGAAAAATTTCTATTAGAAAATAACTTAAGTGCTTCGACATTTGAAAATTCATTAAAGAAACAAGAGCTAAAAGAAAATTTATTTAATTATATTAGTGGAGGAATTAAGTCGCCTTATTTTTTAAAAAATAAAATATATATCAATGAAAATAAAAAAATTGAGATCGAATTTTTAGATTTAGATTTAGTTCATGATAAAACTGCAACTAAATTAGAAGTTGAGGATTTCATTAAAAATAATCAAGAAATTTTAAAAATTGATTTTATTGATGTGACTTATGCAAAAATTACTCCTAAAAATCTAATAGAAATAGATGAGTTTAATGACGAATTTTTTAAGAAAATAGATGAAATAGAAAATGATATTTTAAACGGATCAAATATTAAAGAAATTAATGAAATTTATAATTTTAAACTAAATGAAATTAATAATTTTGTCTTGAATGATGATTCAAATGAAATACTTGAAGAAATTTACTCAAAAAGAAACCAGGATAAAATACAATTAGTTGACAAAAATGATTATTATGTAATTTTTGAAATATCAAATATTAATAAGAAAATTCCAAACAAAACAGATCCAAAATTTTTAGATAAAGTTAAAAATAATGTAATTTTAAAAAAGAAATTTGAATTTAATAAAAGTCTTTTTGAAAAAATTGACGAAAAGATATTTAATGATGATGAGTTTTTGAAATTATCAAAAGATACAAATAATATTAAGACTGTAACTATTAAAAACAGTAATGATTACCAAGTTTTTGACCCAGATTCTTTAAAACTTTTATACACATTACCAAAAGAAAGTTTCTCTTTAGTAACTGGGGAAACAAATAAAGTTTTTCTTACAAAAATTAAGAATATTTATAATACAGATATGGAAAAAAATACCGATAATGTTGAAGAATATTCTACTAAAGCAAATAACGATATTATTAATGATGTTTATACATCCTATGATCTATCTTTAAATTCAAAATATAAGGTAAAAATTTTCAATCAAACAATTGATAGAGTTAAAAATTATTTTAGATAATGTTGAATATTGATCTAAAGTTATTTAAGAAAAATCACAAAAAAAGTAAAAATCAAGTTCTTTACCATGCGATAAAGTCAAGTGGCTTAAAAGAAATAGAAAATTTAATTGATAACTTCTTAAATGTAAGAAATAGCTTCGTATTCGAGTCTGTAGAAAAAGGTTTCATAAAAGGTAGATATACAATTTTTGGTAAAAATCCTGATAAGATTTGGGAATTTAATAATAATAGCTGTGTTTTAAATTATGGAAATAAAAGAAAGAAATTAAGAGGAACTCCGAAAGACAATATTGAGAAAATAATCGAAAATTTTAATTTTAAAATACCAAGTGAATTACCACCAATTAGCTCAATTATTTCAGGTTATTTCTCTTATGATGCAATAAGATATATTGAGAAAATTCCAAATAGTACAAAAAATGACCTTAAAATTCCTGATGCAAGAATTTTGAGACCAAAAAATCTAGTTGTTTTTGATAATGTTAAAAAAAAATTATTTTTTATAGTTAATTGTTTTTTTGATGAAAAAATCAAAAATTATCAAGCTAAGTATGGCCAAATACAAAAAGAAATAGAAGAAATGATTTTTTTAGCAAACTATAATTACAAAATAAATCAGTCAAAAACTAAGATATCTAAACCAAAAGTTAAATCAAATATCTCAAAAAAGAAGTTCCTTAGCAATGTTTCAAAAGCTAAAAATTACATTAAAATAGGAGATATTTTTCAAGTTGTTCTAAGTCAAAGGTTCGAAACTGCTCTTAATAAAGAACCAATAGATATTTATAAAAAATTAAGAATTACTAACCCTTCCCCTTTCATGTATTTTTTTAACTTTGAAGATTTCCAAATTATAGGTGCGAGTCCTGAGATACTTGTGAGACTTAGAGATAATAAGATAACTATTAGACCTATAGCTGGCACAAGACCTAGAGGCAAAAATAAAAAAGAAGATAAATTTTATGAAAAGGATCTTTTAAAAGATAAAAAAGAGCTTTCTGAACACTTAATGCTTCTTGATCTTGGGAGAAATGATACTGGAAAAGTTTCTAAAATTAACTCTGTTAAAGTAACCGAAAGTTTTAAGATAGAGAGATATTCACATGTAATGCACATAGTCTCCAATGTTGAAGGTGTATTTAATAAAAAATTTGGCAAATTTGACACATTATTAGCTGGTTTTCCTGCTGGAACAGTATCAGGCGCTCCTAAAATAAGAGCTATGGAAATTATTGATGAATTAGAGACAACGAGGCGAAAAGTTTATGCTGGTGGTATTGGTTATTTTTCTGCAAATGGCGATTTTGATACTTGTATTGCACTTAGAACGGCAATTTCAAAAGATAAAAAATTTTATGTACAGTCTGGAGCAGGAATTGTTGCTGATAGTAAACCCATTAATGAATTTAAAGAAACAGTAAATAAAGCAAAAGCTTTAATTAAGGCTTTGGAGTAAAAGATGAAAATAATTTTAATTGATAATTACGATAGTTTCACATTCAATTTATATCACTATCTTTCATCCTTTTCTAAAGTAGATGTTTATAGAAATGATAAAGTAGATCATCATTCTATTTTAAAAAAAGGGTATAATAAAATTGTAATATCTCCAGGTCCTGGAAACCCCAATCAATCTGGAAACTGTTTGAAGATAGTAAAAAATTTATATAAAAAAATGCCAATACTTGGTGTTTGCTTAGGTCATCAAATTATTGGTCAAGTATTTGGTTCAAAGATAATTCAAGCTAAAAAACTTGTACATGGAAAAACAAGTAATATTATAAATAAGAAAATTGGTATTTTAAAAAATTTACCAAAAAACTTCTTAGCTACCAGATATCATAGTTTAGTAATTGATAGAAAATCCTTATCTAAAGATTTAAAAATTACATCTAGTACATCTGATGGGACAATAATGGGTGTTATGCATAAAGAATACAAAATCCATGGAGTTCAATTTCATCCTGAAAGTATCAAAACAAAATATGGTTTAAAAATTTTAGAGAACTTTGTAAAAGAGTAAAAATGGATCATTTTTTAGAAAAGCTCAGAAACAAAATAAATTTAAATTTTGATGAGAGTAAAAATGCATTTAAGATTTTAATGAATGGTGAGGCAAGTGATCAACAAATTTATGATTTTTTAACTTTATTGTCAGATAAAGGTGAGGTTTCAGATGAAATAGCTGGAGGTGTATATATATTGAGAGATAAGTCAAAAAGAGTGAAAGCTGAAAATTGCATTGATACTTGTGGTACTGGTGGAGATGGAAAAGATACTCTAAATATTTCAACAGCATCAGCATTGTTATTAGCAAGCATGGGTGTAAAAGTTGCAAAGCATGGAAATAAAGCAGTTTCATCAAAATGTGGCTCAGCTGACGTTCTTGAAGCCTTAAATATAAATATCAATTTGGAACCAAATCAAATCGAGGAGCAGATTAAAAATAACAATTTTGGCTTCATGTTCGCTCCAAATTACCACTCAGCAATGAAATATGTTGGTCCAACAAGAAAAAAAATAGGAAAAAGGACTATTTTTAATATGATAGGTCCATTAAGCAGTCCAGCGCTTGTTGAAAGGCAGGTAATTGGTGTTTTTGATAATAAACTTCTAAAAGTTTTTGCAAATGCACTCAAAAATCTAAATTTAAAATTTGCATGGATTGTAAATAGTGAGGATGGTCTAGATGAAATATCACCTTACGCTAAAACTAATGTTGTGCAACTGAAGAACAATGAAATATCTGAGTTTATAATTGATCCAAACGAGTTAAATGTTAATGCTGATAAATTTGAAAATTTAGTAGGAGATGATGCTAAATTTAATTCTGATAAAATTTTAAATATTTTTCAAGGGGAAGATAATGATTTTTCAAAAGCAGTATGTCTAAATGCTGCAGCAGGATTAATAGTTTCCGAAAAATATGATAATTTAAAAATTGCTTATAATTATACCAGAGGGTTTATTAAATCTGGAGCTCCATTCAAATATGTAAAAAATATACAGAATGTCTGAAAATATTCTTCAAAAAATAATTGATCAAAAAAAGATTAAAATTGAAAAGTTAAAACGTGAAATTGATATTGACAGCTTGATAGAAACAATTAATGAAAAAGATGTTTTTTTTGATTTTAAGAATAAAATACAAACCAATAATTCAGAAAATAAGATATCTGTAATTGCTGAAATAAAAAAAGCTAGTCCATCTGCAGGTATTTTGATAGATGATTACGACCCAGTAAAAATTGCAAATATATATAACTCTAAGAATGTTACTTGTTTGTCAGTATTGACAGAAGAAGACTTTTTTTTAGGAAATTTATCTCATATTTCTGAAATTAAAAAAAAAATTGAATTACCCATTCTTTGTAAAGACTTTTTTGTTGATAAATTTCAAGTTCCTTTAGCTAAAAGTTATGGTGCTGATGCAGTCCTGATCATATTAGCCGGTATTTCTGAAAAAACTGCTAATGAAATTTACGAGGAGGCTTTAAAGCATAATATGAGTGTGATTGTTGAAGTTCATACAGTTGAAGAGGCAAAGAAATCAGTAAAATATCCGGATGCTTTAATTGGTATAAATAACCGAAACCTAAAAACTCTTAAAACTGAAATAAATACAACTTATGATATATATGATGTTGTTTCTAATCACTCTTCCCCTCTAATTTCTGAGAGCGGTCTAAAAACAAAAGATGAGTTGCTTAATATAAAAAACAGGACTTCAATAAGCACTTTTTTAATTGGTGAATCACTTTTAAAAGATTTAGAAAATAATAATATTTTTTCCCTTTTATAGAAATTTTCTTTGATTTTTATTGCTTTTTAGCTGTTGTATAAATTGAGGAACTTTTATAGAACATCGATGTACTTAATTTGTTCTATGTTAACTAAAAAGCAAAAAAACCTGCTTCTCTTTATCAACAAAAAGTTGAGATCTACAGGTGTGTCCCCTTCATACGAGGAAATGAAAGAATCGTTAAATTTAAAATCAAAATCTGGCATTCACAGACTTATTAGTGCATTAGAGGAAAGAGGCTTCATTAAAAGATTAGCCCATAAAGCGAGAGCATTAGAAGTAATTAAGTTACCTGAAACTGCATCCGCAAACGATATTTACAATAGCTTTTCTCCAAGTGTTATTAAGGGAGGACTAGATGAGGAAAATTTAAATAATTCTAACGATACAGAAATCCCTGTTCTTGGAAAAATTGCTGCAGGAACTCCAGTTGAAGCTATACAGAATGAAGTTTCAAGAATTCCACTGCCAGCAAATATTGAAAAAGATGGAGAGTTTTTTGGTTTAAAGGTCCAAGGGGATTCTATGATTGAAGCTGGAATCAATGATGGTGATACTGTTATTGTCAAAAAAGCAGATACTGCAGATAATGGAAAAATTGTAGTAGCTTTAATTGATGATCATGAGGCTATGTTGAAAAGAATTAGAAGAAAAGGTAAAACTGTTGCATTAGAAAGTGCAAATAGAAACTACGAAACAAAAATTTTTGGCCCGGATAGAGTGAAAGTTCAAGGAATTCTTGTATCTTTATATAGAAACTTTCAGTAAAATAGTCTAAATAAATTCCATGAAAAAAGTAGCAACTAGATTTGCTCCTTCTCCTACCGGTCCTCTTCATATTGGTGGGGTAAGAACAGCTCTATTTAATTGGTTATATACAAAAAACAAATTAGGTAAATTTTATTTAAGGATAGAGGATACTGATAAAGAAAGATCTAAGGAAGAACATAAAATTCAAATAATTAACTCTCTAGAATGGATGGGAATTAAACACGATGGTGAAGAGTATATTCAATCAAAAATGATTGGTGAACACGTAACTATTGCTAAAAGATTATTAGAAAATGGAAATGCCTATAAATGCTTTTGTAGTGCAGAGGAAATAGAAGAACAAAAGAAAAGAGCTAAACAAAAAAAAATTCCTTATGTGTATAATCGAAAATGGCGTGATATTTCTGAAGATCAAGCCCCAAGGGATATAAAGCCAGTTATAAGATTTAAAAGTAAAATAGAAGGCACTTCTCTATTAAAAGACTTAGTTCAAGGAAACGTAGAGATTGAAAATAATACTATTGAGGATTTTGTTATTTTAAGAAATGACGAAACACCAACGTATAATTTGTCCGCGTCAGTTGATGATCATAATATGGAAATGACTCATATTATTAGAGGAGATGACCATAAAATTAATACTTTTAAACAAATACAGATATATGAAGCACTAGGATGGGATATTCCACAATTTGCTCATATACCTCTTATTCATACAATAGAAGGTAAGAAACTATCAAAAAGAGATAATGCCTCAACATTAGAAGATTACTCAAAAATTGGAATTCTACCTGATTCACTTAGAAATTATCTTCTAAGGTTAGGATGGTCTTACAAAGATAAGGAAATTTTTAACTTAGAAGAAAGTATAAAACTTTTTAATCTAGAGGGAATAGGTAAATCACCGTCAAAACTTGATATGAGTAGAATTCTTTCAATGAATGAATATTACATTAAAAATAGTGACGAAGATATTTTGTTCAAAAAGTTAAAAGAATATTGCGAAATTTATAAAGATAAAATTAAAAAAGAAAAAGAAAATACAATTAAGAACTCTTTAACATTTCTTAAAAATAAAGCAAAAACTCTTGAAGATATATTTAACAATTCGAAATACATATTAAATGATAAAGTTATTATTAATGATAAGGACAAAGAATTGATTAATCATGAAGCAAAAAAAATAATAAATTTATTTAAAAATATGATTTTAGAATTAAAAGTTTTTGATAGAAATAATTTAGAACAAATTGTAAATGATTTAATTAAATCAAATAACACAAATTTCAAAGGTGTTGGGCAGCCCTTACGAATAATGTTAACTGGTTCAAAATTTGGACCAGGCATATATGATATAATATTATCCTTAGGAAAGAATGAAGTAGTCAAAAGACTAGGAAATGTAGGATAAGATTATATTTGAGGCTTCTTCGGATGAAGAACTAGGAGAAGTCAAAGTTTTAAGGGTTTTTTTTATTTCATCTTTCTGCTTAGCGATTAAATCTGGTTTTTTTAGAAAATAGCAAACACTTTTAAATATTTCGTCTGCATTGCATTCAGATTGTATTAACTCTGGAATAACTTCTTTATTGTTTATAATATTAATCATATTAGCATATTTTATATTAAGTAGAAATTTTGCTAGATAAAAATTTATAAAATTTATCTTGTAGATAATTATTGACGGAACATTCATTTTACAAACTTCCAAGGATACTGTTCCAGATTTAACTACTGCAAAAATAGATTTTTTTAAAACTGCTGTTTTAATTTTTTCGTCATTAATAACTTCTATATTTCGTATTTTTTCATTCAAGATATAGCTTGATATAAATTCTTTGTTTTTATCAGTTGCATGAAATATGAAATTATAATTAGTATTCTTGATATTCATTTTCTCAACAAAATTTATTAAGATTGGCATATGATGCTTAATTTCTGTGTCTCTACTTCCTGGAAAAATAGAAATTATATTTTTTTTATCTAAAAATTGATCTATTTTCACATTTCTAGTAATATTTTTATCAAGCAAAGGATGCCCAACAAAACTGTTAATTAATTTTTCTTTATCAAAATATTTTTTTTCAAACTGAAAAAGTAATAAAATATGGTCTAAAAATTTCTTCATTTTTTTAACTCTACCCTCTCTCCAAGCCCAAACTTTAGGTGCAATAAAGTGAATTGTTTTTATTTTTGAATTTTTTGCTTTTACTTGCTTTGATACCCTTAACGTAAAATCAGGACTGTCAACACTAAATAAAATATCAGGATTAAATCTTAAAACTTCGTTAACAGTGTCTTTTATTTTACGTTTTATTTTAAAAAAATTAAAAATTACATCAGTAAAGGCGATATAGGTTATGTCTTTTTGATCGTATATGGTATTTATTCCTAACTTTTGTAAGTTTGCTCCCCCAACACTCAAAAAATCTAAATCTGATCTTTTTTTTTTTACTTGTGAAATGACTTCAGATGCTAACTTATCTCCAGATGGTTCACCTGTAAGAATAAAAATTTTTTTCATGTTGATAAAAGAAATAGTTTATTACGATTCGCATATTTAATTGCTTCGGACTTATTTAAGATTATATTTTGATTTGATTTCACTGCAATCCCCTTAATACCAGCTTTATTGCAATCCTTAAATGTATCTAAACCAATAGTAGGCAAATCTACTCTTAAATCTTGTTTTGTTTTAGGAAACTTTATTAAAACTCCATCATTATTCTTAGATTTATGGACAGATCTTATCATTGCACTTGTGCCTTTTTTTTTCTCTACTGCAATTACCTTATTGCTTCTTAAAATAATTGCTTGTGTGTGATTGTATGAATTTATTTTTTTTAATATTTTAATTCCTTTTATTATTTCTTTTATCTCACTCTTAGATGGTTTAATTTTAGTATATATACCTTTCTTTAATGTTAGTTCAGGGTTAAAGCTATTTAATTTAATTACTTTAATATTATTTTCTAATAAAATTTTAATTAATACTTTTAATATGGCTGCATCACCTAGTTTTGCCGCTTTTAGTATCCTTGGAAAATAATATAAACCTTTCATATCTAATTTTAACTTTGATATTTTTGGCTTGATTATATTGCCAGCAAAAATTACTTTCTTACATTTTTGTGATTTGATAAGTTTTAAAATCTCACCAAATTTACCAATATTAATAAAAAAACTTTTATTATTTTTTTTAAATCTATTATTTTTTGTCAAATCTATAATAAAATAATTTATTTTTTTTTTTTCTATTTTTTTTAATATTTCAATCGGCAAGTTTTTTTCTCCAAAAAAAAGCCCTATCATTTTATATTTAAAGGAATAGAAATTGGTCTTTTTTTATCGGAGTTTATAAATTCTAATATCTTTTTAACAAACTCATTTGTTTTTAAATCATGATTAAGATTATTTATGTTATCTCTAAAATTTAAATTTTTAAATATATTTTCATATGCCATTTGTATTTTTTTTATATTTTGATTTGATACTTTTGACCTTCTCAATCCAATAAGGTTTAATCCCATTAAACTATTTCTATTTCCCATTGATAATCCAAAAGGAATTACATCACTTAAAACTCCTGTCATACCACCAATCATTGATGACTCACCTATTCTTGAAAATTGATGTATTGCGCAGCTTCCTCCAATTATTGCGTTTTTTTCTATATACACATGTCCACCTACTTGAACGTTATTAGCTAATACAATATTGTCCGATATCTTACAATCATGTGCTACATGACAATAAACCATGAATAAATTGTTATTTCCAATGGAAGTTATTCCTCCACCTTGTTCCGTTCCAGGATTAATATTTACATACTCTCTAATCTTATTGTTATCACCTATAACTAATGAATTCTTTTCACCTTTATATTTTAAATCTTGAGGTGGAGTTCCAATTGAAGAAAAAGGAAATATTTGGTTGTTCTTTCCAATTTTTGTATTTCCAATTATGTTGACGTGTGAATGCAATATTGAATTTATTCCTATTTCAACATCTGGCCCGACAATAGAATATGGTCCTATTTCAACACCCTTTGAAATTTTGGCTTTTGAATCAACAATAGCAGTTTTATGGATCACAAATTATAAATAACAAATTTTAAATTAAATTCTTATCAACTATTACTACTAATTATTACTTTCTATCCACTATTGTCGCTGACCATTGAGCATCTGCCATTTTTTTATCACTTACAAAAGCAGATCCTTTATATTTCCAAACTCTTCCATGCGATCTAATAGCCTCAATATTAAGCTCTAAAGTGCAATCAGGTATTACAGGATTTCTAAATCTTGCTTTTTCTATTGTCATTAAAAAAACTAACTTTTTATCATATGTTGATTTATCTAAACCGTGCGCTGTTAGTGCTGCAGCTGCTTGACCGAAAGCTTCTACAATGAGAACTCCCGGCATAACTGGTTCACCAGGGAAATGACCATTTACATAGAAACTATCTTTTTTAACATTGACAACTGCTGTTGCAGAAAAAAGTTTCTTAATATTCTTCAATTCATCAATCAGAAGCATCGGTTCCCTATGGGGTAAAAGCTCTTTGATTTGATCTTTATTTAGACTTGTCATTTAAATTACTTTCTTTGATAAAACTTTTTATATCTTTTGCAGGATATCCCATTACTTTCGAATTTGATGGTATATCTTTAATTACTCCACTGCCACCTCCAATTTGAACATTATCTCCGATTACTAAATGACCAGAAATACCTGCCTGCCCGCCTATCAATACTTTATCACCAATTGAAGCACTGCCAGCAAAGCCAACTTGACCAGTTATAATACAATTTTTTCCTATTTTCACATTATGAGCAATATGAACCTGATTATCTAAAAAAGTTCCATCGCCGATTACTGTATTTGATAAAGAACCTCTATCAATCGTATTATTTGAACCGATTTCAACATCGTCTCCAACAATTACTGATCCTACATGTGGATATCTTAAATTTTTTCTTCCTGGAAAAAAACCAAATCCTTTTTTTCCTACGATAGCTCCATCTAAAATAGAGGTATTATTTCCTATAATGCTATTTTTAATAATAACATTATTTCCAATTCTACAATTATTACCAACAACAACGTTATTTTCGATTATTGTGTTGTGTCCAATTATACAATTTTTTCCTATTTTAACATTTTTGCCAATAAGTACATTTTTTCCACTTTTTAATTTAGAAAATTTTTTTTTATCAATATTCTTTAGATTTAAATCACATGTATCATTTAAAGATTCTGGATAAAATAACAATGTAGTTTTTGCTACAGCAAGTAATACATTTTTTACCTCAATAATTTGGATTTGTTCTGGAATAATATCTCTTAATTTTGAATTTGTTATGACTAATTTAGACTTGGTGTTGATTATAGAATTTAAATATTTATTTGAGTGTAAAAATGAAATATCATTTGCTTTTGCATTTTCTAAATCTTTAATATCTTTTACCTTAATATTTTTTTTTACTGGTTTTAAATCAAGATTTATTAAAATTTTGTTAATATTAATATCATTTTTTTTTTTAAAAAATAAGTTTTTCATTTTAAAAATCTAAAGTTTTTGCCTCGATATTCAATAAATCAATTATTTCATAAGTTATATCTAAATCTTTCTTTCCCACAATAATATTTTTTTTAGGAACTACTAATGAAATTGAATTATCATTAACAAATTTAGTAATAATTGGATTTAATATTTTTAATATTTTTTTTGTATTTTCTAATTTCATTATATTTATTTTTTCAATAGTTATTTTTTTGTTAGATCTATATTTCTTAATTTCATTCGATAAGTCTTTTAATTTTTCTTCAAACTCACTTTTTAAAATTATATTTTTTTGTGCTAATAATTGATTTTCTTTTTCTACGAGTTTATCTTCAATTTTTTTATACTTAATCAAATATTCATCATTTTCTTTGTTAATGTAGTTATTAAGGGACTTGCCAATTTCAGATTGATTTAATATATAATTCATATCTATATATACAATTTGTGCACTTGAACTTAATGTGTAAGAAAAAATTAAAATAATATAAATACACAATTGTTTCATATTAAAAAGAAGTACCTATTCTAAATCTGAATGACTCCGTTTTATCTGAGGGTTCACTGCTTAGTGGAAAGGCATAAGAAAAAGACAAGGGACCTAATATAGTGAACCAATTAACAGCCAAACCTGTTGCAGATCGAATTTTTGCTGACTCCAATGAGCTATCATAATCAACTTCTCTTATTGTTGCGGCATCTAAAAATAACCTTAGATCGATATCATCATTACCCTGGAAAAAATTTGGTAAGGTTGTACTAAAATTTATAGCTGATCCATAATTTCCACCAACATATTCATCTCCATCTTTGGGCCCGAATCTTCCTGGTTCAAAGCCACGCAATTTACTGCTTGGTATATAAACCCTTCTAGATACCCTAACATCATCATCAATTGAATTAACAGCTCTTAAAAAAAACTTACCTGACATAATTAAACTATCTGTTAGAGAGATATATTTTGAATAATTTAAAGTATTTTCTAAAGTTAAATCGTCTGAATAAATAGGCAATACCTGCTCAAAACCTAATTTAAATCCATCTGTTGGTTGAAAATTTTGATCTAGTTTATTTAGTGATAATCTATATGTAAAAAGATTCTCAAAATAATCACCTTCTTGTTTTTTTTTAACACTAGAGGCACTTGAAGATGTTTCAAGTTTTTCATAGTAAGCAGAAATATCTAAATTAACAAATAAATTATCATATTGCTCAAAACCAGTTCCTAAAGAAAAACCAGTTCTTGATGTTTTAAAACCACTTGAACTTAAATTATCAGAACTTGTACTTTCAATGGTTGTATTTAAAGATCGATCTGAATTCCTAAAATTAGGATTAATTACTGAAAATTTTCCTTTAACTTGGTTTTCTGAAAGTGTAAAGTTTGTTGAAAGCCTAATCCCTTTACCAAGATAATTGTTTTCTTTTATACCAGCACTTATTGTGGCTCCTGCTGTTCCGGTTCCAGCGCCTGCAAAAATTTCACCACTAGGACTTTCTTCAACATTAATATCGATTATTTTCTTTAGAGGATCATTTTGTGAGTTTCTCAATTTAGAATTAACTGATTTAAATAATCCTTTTGATTTAATATTTGAAATTGATTTATTGAATAAGAACTCATTATAAGGATCACCTTCATCAACAATAAGTGAATTTCTAATTACTTTTTCCTCAGTAATAAAGTTTCCAAATATATTTATTTGTTCAACAAAAAATTTTTCTAAATCATTAAATTTAAAACTTACATCAATAAATTTATCTTTTTTAATTAACAAGTCGTAATCAACATCAACAAATACAAATTCTTTTTCGATAGAAATATCATATATCTCGTCTAAAATTTCATTTAATTGTTTCTGAGAGTATTTTTTACCTGATAATTTTTTTATTTTTTTTGAGATAATTTCAAAATTTTCAGGGTTAAAATTATTTTTTAAGTTTAAAGAAAAATCATTAAAATAATATTTATTTCCTGCATCAATATTAAAGTTTAATTCAAAAAATTTATCATTTATATTTTTAGCATATGATGATTTTACATTAACATTATAATAACCCTTATTTTTATAGTATTCTCTTAACAAATTTTCATCAATTTTAATTTTTCTTTCATCCAAATATTTATTAGAAGTGATAAATTTCCAAAATTTCCCTTCCTCAGATTGAATTACATTTCGTAATTTTGAATCCTTAAAAATTTTTTTTCCCTGAAAGTTAATTTTTTTTATTTTGGCACGGTTACCTAAATTAAAATTATAGATCAGATCTACAGAATTGTTTTTATTTTCAATTATTTTACTTTCTAATTCAGCAAAGTAAAAACCATTAGTCTTAACAATATTTAATAAAAGATCTCTTTGTTCTTTTATATTTGAATTTAAAAATGGATATTTTTCAGTTTTTTTTGTTATTGCTGTTAATTGTTTAATAATACGTTTATTTTTGATACCATTAATAATTATAGTTTGAATAATAGGATTTTCTATAATTTTAATTTCTAATCTATTATTTAAAATTAACATTTCAATATTTTGAAAATAGTCAGTTTCATAAAGATTTTTTACTGCTTTATTTAAATCATCTTTTTCAAGATTAATGCCTGGCTTTAAGCCCGAAAACATTAAAACTGTTTCAACAGAAAGTCTTTTGTTGCCGGTCACTTTTATTTCATTAAATATTTGAGCTTTCAGGGATGCACTATTTATAAAAAAACAAACTAAAGATATTAAGCAAATATTAACTATATTTTTTTTTATTAATTTTTTCATTTAGTTCTGAGCATTTAAGTAAGTACTTTTTGACTCTACTTACCATATTTTTTATTTGATTTATATTTTTTGGACTACGATTATAATATTTAGTAAAATATGGCTTTTTTAACAGTTTTATCAATAGCTGATGAATAGAAATATAATTTATCGATTTTTCTAAATACAAATTTACTAAATTATCATTTATAGTGACCAAAATGATCTCAAAGTAAGTATTATTGAATTTATAATTTAACAGTTTTAGTAGAGGAAAATTTTTTGTATCTGGTTTCAAAAAATTAACGCCATTTAAATTTGAGTATTCAAAATCCTTATTATTAAAAACAAAATTTTCTTTTTTTTTAAATAAAGAATTTATAATTGGTATTTCCATTGTTGTGTCATGAGCTAACATTTTTATTAATCCGGTTTTAAAATGCACTATTGCGTGAATATAAGATTTAGGGTGTATAACGATATCGAATAGATTTATATCTAAGTTAAATATTTTTTTAGCCTCGATAACCTCGAAAATTTTATTCATCATTGTAGCAGAATCAATTGAAATTTTTTTTCCCATTTTCCAGTTAGGATGTTTTAATGCGAATTTTGGATTTATATTATGAATATCATTTAGCTGTTTATTAAGAAATGGCCCACCGGACGCGGTTAAATAAATTTTTTTAATATTTTTAAAATTTTCATTTTCCAGTAACGTGGAAATGGAAAAATGCTCTGAGTCAAGTGGGATAAATTTAGTTTTATTTTTTTTTAATTCTTTTTGAATAAATTTCCAACCACATATTATTGACTCCTTATTTGCAATACCTAAATTTTTACTATACTTAATAATTTCTAAAGTTGGTCCTAATCCTTCAATACCCGATATTGCACTAATTGAAAAATATACTTTTTTTTTTGCTTTTTCCAAAGCTTCATCAATGTTAAAAAAAACCTTAATTTTTTTTTTTATAAAGAGCTTTTTAAAATTATGAAATTTATTTTTATTATAAATAACTACCGTCTTAACATTAAATTCTATTGCTTGTTCATAAATCTGTTGAATTTTATTATTAGTTGATAAAAGTTTAATCTTAAATTTTTTTTTGTTATTTCTTAAAACTTTTAAGGTAGATTCTCCAATTGAGCCGGTAGATCCTAATATAATGATATCTTTAACCATTGTAAGATGAAATTGTAATAATAATTATGCCTAGAGGTAAAGCCAATAAAATACCATCAATTCTGTCAAGAATACCTCCATGACCAGGCAATAAAGATCCGGTATCTTTTATTTTAGCTTGTCTTTTGAAGAATGAAATCAACAAATCTCCAATTTGTGAAATCAATGAAATTAAAATAATCAGTAAAAAAATGTTTATGCTTGTAAAAAAAAGATCTTCATATGCATAAAAATACATACTCCCAACAATTATTGAGGTTATAAATGAACCTATCAAACCAGAATATGTCTTTTTTGGACTAATTTTTGTAAGTTTAATTCCTCCTACTGTTTTACCAAAAAAAAATCCCCCTATATCTGAAGAAATACAGATGACTAATATAAATAAAAGTATGAATTTGTTTTCTTGAAAAGAATTTATCAAAAAAGAAATTATAACAAATGAAAAATAAGTTAAATAAATTACAGACAATAAAACGGCAATAAATTGATTATTTTTTTTTTTATAAATCTTTTTAAATAATTTTATAAACTCTTCTAAAGCAGCAAAATTTAAAATTAATATAGAGAAATATAATATTTGTATATTTACAAATGAAAAAAAAAATGACTAGTAATAAAAAAAATGATGTAACTATTCTTTGACTTAATTCGCTCATATTATCCCACCAAAATTTCTACGCATTTTTTTGAAATTTAATATTATTTTTTGAAAGTCATTTTTATTAAAATCAGGCCATAATTTTTTTATAAAAAATATCTCAGTATATGAGGATTGCCATAATAAAAAATTGCTTAATCTAAATCTGTTTCCAGTTCTAATTAGTATTTCTGGGTCAGGAATATTTTTTGTATATAGATTTTTCGAGATATTTTTTTCATTTATAGGAATTGATTTTTTAATTATTTTCTTAACTGATGCTATAATTTCTTCTTTTGATCCATAGTTTAATGCAATGTTGATTTGGATTGAATTATTATTTTTCGTCAATTTTTGTAACTTTATTAATTTATTTTTTAAGGTCTTTGGGAATCTATTTATATTACCTATAATGTTTATTCTTATATTTTTTTGAAGCAATATATCAAATTGTTGGTCAATATATTTTTCTAAAAGATAAATTAAAAAAGTAATCTCTTTTTTTGGTCTTTTCCAATTTTCTGTTGAAAATGTATAAAGGGTTAGATACTTTATCTTATTTGATATTGAAATTTCAATAATTTTTTCGACAACTTTTACACCTTGAGTGTGTCCATAATTTCTAGAATTTTTTTTTTTAATTCCCCATCGACCATTTCCATCCATAATAATGGCAACGTGTTTTGGTGAATTCATATAGTCATTATTTCATTTTCTTTATTGGAAACTCTTTCATCAATAATTTTCATTTGATAGTCGGTATTATCTTGAATTACTTTCTCTTTTTTTTTGAGATCATCTTCAGAAATCTCTTTATTTTTTAATAATTTTTTTAGGTCGTCATTTGCTTCTCTTCTAATATTTCTAATTGAAACCTTGCATTTTTCTCCCATAGATTTAATCATTTTTTTTATTTCGACTCTTCTTTCTTCACTTAAATCTGGAACTGGTAATCTAATTAATTGACCTTCAATTTGTGGATTTAATCCTAATTCTGATTTTTTAATTGCAGAGTCAATTAGAATAACATTGTTAAGGTCCCAAACTTGTATATTAATAGTTCTTGGTTCAGGTGTTGTAATACTACCTAATTGATTAATAGGCATTTTTTGACCATAAACATCTACTTTGACTATATCTAACATATTCGCATTCGCCCTACCTGTCCTTAAAGATAATAATTCCTGATTAAACACTTCATAAGTTTTCAACATTTTACTTTTGTATTTTTGTTCTTCGAACATTATTCACCTATTTTTAGTCTTACAAATTTATTGATATTCAAATCTTTAATTTCTAAGGTTTTCAAAACGTCTATTATTTTTAATTTTGGGTCAATTACCCAGTCTTGAGTCATTAGGCTATTATCTTGTTTAAACTTGTTAATTTTACCTAAACTTATTTTTTTTGCAATATCCTCAGATTTGCCAGATGTTTTTAACTCTTCAGAAATTAACTCTATTTCTTTATTTACTATATCTTTATCTATATCATCAGGGTTTAGAGCAATGGGATTAGAAGCTGCTATATGCATTGATAATTGTTTTCCAAATAAATCTATGTTCTCAGATTTATCTGTAGTATTTAAGGATAACATAACAGCTAGCTTTGAAACGTTATCTTTTATAACTGAGTGTTGATATGAGAAGTTCCTAGAATTTTCATTTTGTAGAGTTTTAACCCTACCTATTGTAATTTTTTCTCCTATTTTTGCAATTAGTGCTACTAAATTTTCATCAACAGATTTATTATTTTTCATTATAGCTTTATGCAAATCTTCTTTATTGGAAGAGTGACTGTTATTTAAAATGCTCAACTCTTTTACAAATTCAATAAAATCCTCGTTTTTAGCTACAAAATCTGTTTCGCAATTTACCTCTATAACAGACATTTTTTTTTCATCACCTGATATTGCTACGACACCTTCAGTTGCATTCCTGGACATTTTTTTTGAAGCTTTTGCTATACCTTTTACTCTTAATATTTCTGCAGCTTTATTTAAATCACCCTTTGACTCTTTTAATGCAGCATTACAATCTTTAAAACCTGCGCCTGTTGATTTTCTTAATTGTTTTACTTTTTCTATATCACTCATTTGATTCCTTTAGTAAATTTATATTGTTTAATTTAGCTTTGTTTCTATTTTTGCTTCTTTTGAAATCTCTTGAGTCGAGGCTCCAATTTTTTTCTCGTCAGTTTCTTTATCAACAATAAGATTTTGTGGAGCTTCATTTTTTGCATTTAAAATAGTTTCTTTTAAAAGTGAACAATATAGATCGATTGATCTTCTTGCATCATCATTTCCTGGTATTGGAAAATCAATACCATCTGGATTAGAATTTGTATCTAAAACTGCAATTATAGGTATACTCAATTTAATTGACTCTTTAATTGCTAATGATTCATAGTTAGTATCTATTATAAAAACAAGATCAGGTATTTTCTTCATGCTTGAAATTCCACCTAGGGATCTTTGCAACTTATCTCTTTGTACACTCATTTTTAGTAATTCTTTTTTGGTAAAACCTCTATTTTCAGAGACCAAATCGGAATTAATTTTTTCTAGTTTTTTTATAGAATTAGATATTGTTCCCCAATTTGTTAACATTCCACCAAGCCATCTATAATTTACAAAATACTGATCAGTTTCATTTGCAAGTTCAGCTATTGCTTCTGATGCTTGTTTTTTAGTTGAAATAAATAAGATTTTTCCTCCAGATGAAATTATTGAATATACTTTTTCTAAAGCTATTTTTGTTAATTCAAGAGTTTGGGTTAAATCTATTATATGAATTGAGTCTCTCTTCCCAAAAATAAACTTTTTCATTTTTGGGTTCCATCTTAAAGTTTTATGACCAAGATGAACCCCTGCTTCTAATAACTGTTCTATTGTTAAATTCGGTATTTTCATATTTTTTCCCGGTTGTGCCACCACAATTACTGCCTAAAAAGGACCGGAGGTATAAAACCAGAAATTGTGTGCGTATTAATTTAAGAGACTAATTACAAAAAAAAGAAAAAAAAACAAGTGTTTTTTAACAGATTTCAATATTTTCATCATTTTTCAACAAATTTAGTGTTTTATGGTCAACATTTCTATTTTTATTTAATCGAAAGGACATCTTTTTTTTATTTATATCAACATCAATAAATACCTTAGTCTTAGCATCATTTAAACTTAGTTTATTAATTTTTTTAACATCTTCTAGATTTTTAATTTTTATTTTTAATTCCTCAATAGGTTTTTCAATAACCTCTTTCATAGAAATAATTTTTCTAATATTAATTTTTTTTTGTACACTACTATCATCTACATAATTTTTAACCAAAGTAATCATAACAGAATTACCCTCTACAAGAATTTCTCTATTTGTTTCAAAAATATCAGAAAATACAAATAGTTCGAAAACACCAGACAAATCAGAGAATTTAATTATTGCATAAGTAGTTCCTTTTTGAGTTTTTTTTTCTTGAACCTTTAGAATAGTAGAAGAAATATTAGAACTTAAAATATTTTCATTTGTATTAAACTCGTCATAATTAATAATATTATATTGATTAAATAGAGATTTATATTGATTCAAAGGATGATCAGATATAAAAAAACCTAAGGTTTCAAACTCTTTTGACAATTTAATATCAATGTTCCAATCTTCTGTATTGTCTATGTAACTTGTGTCACTTTCTTCTTTAAATAGATCAATTTGATTTACTGAATTATTTTCAAATATATTTTTTGATTTTATAATAATATTAGGTATCGAATTATAAAGAGATTGCCTGTTAGTGTTCAAGCTATCGAATGCACCTGCTTTAACCAGACCTTCTAATTGTAATTTATTTATATCTTTTGGATTAACCCGGTTTATAAAGTCTGTTAGATCTTTATATTCCCCATTATTATTTCTTTCTTCTACAATTTTAGAAATTGCTTCAAAACCAACACTTTTGATAGCTCCTAATGCATAAAGAAAATTTTTACCATCTGATGAAAAATCAGCATAACATTTATTGATATCTGGCCGAATTATGTTTATATTTAACCTTTTAAGTTCTTCATAAAATTCACTTAATTTTTTTTGGTTTGAAAGTTCCATTGACATAGAAGCTGCAAAGAACTCATGTGGGTAGTATGTTTTTAAAAATGCTGTTTGATAAGCTATAATCGCGTACGCAGCAGCGTGACTTTTATTAAAACCATATTCAGCAAATGGTTCAATTTTTAAAAAAATACCCGCAGCTATGTCTTTACTGATTCCATTATTATATGCTCCTTCAACAAATCTTTCTTTTTGCTTTTCAAGTTCCACTCTTTTTTTTTTACCCATAGCTCTTCTAAGTATGTCAGCCTCACCAGCGGTAAACCCTGAAAGATCTTGTGCTATTTGCATAACTTGTTCTTGATATATAATTACTCCATAGGTAGGTTTTAGAATATTCTCTAGTTTAGGGTGTAAGTAATCTGGTTCTTTTTTACCATTTTTACAATCGTTATATGTTGGTATGTTGCTCATAGGACCAGGCCTATATAAAGCAACTAAAGCTATAATATCCTCTAAATGATTAGGTTTCATGTTTATTAATGCATCCTTCATTCCAGAACTTTCTAATTGAAATAATCCAACAGTTTTACCACTTGATAATAGGTCAAAAACTTTTTGATCTTCGTAATTAATAGTCTCAATTTTGAAATTTGGGTGTTTTTTTTCAACAAGTTTTTGTGTTTTGTGAATTACCGTAAGCGTCTTTAGTCCAAGGAAATCAAATTTAACTAACCCTGCATTTTCAGCTGAGTACATGTCAAATTGTGTAGAAGGAAGTAATAAATCTGCTGTAGAGTCTTTATACAAAGGAACAGTTTCTGTTAATTTTTTATCTGCTATGACCACTCCAGCCGCATGTGTTGCAACATTTCTATTTAGGCCTTCAAGTTTTAAAGATAGTTCTATTAGACGACTAACTCTTTTATCCTCATTGATTAACTTTTGTAATCTTGGTTCTATATTAATACTTTCTTGCAAGGTTAATGGTCTAGATGGATCAAATGGTATCATTTTACAGATACTATCTATAAAACCATATGGAAGTCCTAACACACGTCCAACATCTCTTATTACCATTCTAGCTTTGAGCTTTCCAAATGTAATAATATGGGCAACACTATCTTTATATTTAGTTGTTAAATATTTGAAAACTTGATCTCTTTTTTCCTCACAGAAATCTATATCAAAATCAGGCATGGAAATCCTATCAGGATTTAAAAATCTCTCAAAAATTAAATTAAATTTTATTGGATCAACATCTGTTATAGATAGACACCAAGCAACCAATGAACCTGCTCCTGATCCTCTTCCAGGACCAACTGGTATATTGTTATCTTTTGCCCACTTTATATAGTCTGAAACAATTAAAAAATATCCTGAATAATTCATTTCAGTTATAATTTTTATTTCATGATTTAACCTATCTTTATAAGTTTCTTTAATTTTGATATTATTTGATATTTTTTTTATAAGTTCTTGATCATTTTTAAATTTTTCCTCCAGGCCTTCAAAGGAGTCATTTTTTAATTTATCATCAATATTTAATGTATTTGTAATAATGTTAGGTAGTATAGGTTTAGAGGGTATAGGTCTAAAATCACATCTGTAAGGTAAATTATAATTATTTTCTAATGCTTCTGGTAAATCCTTAAAAATCTCTGACATTTCAGATGAAGATTTAAAGTAATGATTATTTGTTAGTTTTAATCTTTTTTGATCATTTATGTAAGTTTTTTGACCAATACACATTAAAGCATCATGCGCTTCATGCATTTGCTTATCCAAATAGTAAACTTCATTAGTTGCTATAATTGGTATTTCATATTTTTTTGAAAGATTAAGATTACAGATTTCAAATTCTTTTTCATTTATGTCACCATGTCTTTGAATTTCTAAATAAAAATTCTCTTTAAAATTAGTATTTAATATTGTTATTAATTCATCTAGTTCATCAATTAATCCTTTGTTAAAAATATTACCAATCAAATTACTAACTGCTCCAGAAAGAACAATTAGCCCCTCATTATATTTTATTAAATCATCAATTGAACAATGTGGTTGGTCATTATCAGCATTTTCTAAATAAGCTTTTGAAGAAAGTTCAATTATATTTTTATAACCAGCGTAATTTTTAGCAATTAGTGGAATAAGTCCATAAGTATTTTTAAATTTAAATTGAATTTGTGATCCTATGATAGGCTGTGTTCCTGCAGATGAAATATTTTCAGAAAATTCTAAAGCACCTGATAAATTATAAGTATCACTTAATCCTACTGATTGTATCTTATTTTTCTTACAATAATCTTTGAGATTTTCAATTTTTAATGCACCCTCACAAATTGAATACTGAGTGTGAATTTTAATTTGATTAAAAGATTTTTTTTTAGGTTGCAGCATTGATGATTTTTATATTACCATCATTCATCATAATTTTACAATCTGCCATATTTGCAAAGTATCTATTGTGGGTTGCAAAAATTATGATCCTATTGTTATTTTTCAAATTAAATAGAGTTTTAAAGATAAGTTTTGCATTATCAGAATCTAAACTGCCAGTTGGCTCATCAGCTAATATAATATCAGGATCATTTATCAATGCCCTTGCTATGGCAATACGTTGATTTTCGCCTCCAGATAGTTCATTAGGAAAATGGTTTATTCTAGATAACATACCTACATTTTTTATTAATTTTTTAGCTAATTCAACGGATTTTTTTTTTTCTTTAGAAACCAGTAAGTTAGGCAGGTAAACATTTTCTAAAGCTGTAAAATCTGACAATAAGTTTTTGTCTTGATAAATAATTCCTATTTTTTTTGCTCTTATAAAATCATTTTCAACCTTATTATTCGAATTAATTTTGTTGCTACTTATTTCAATTGAACCTGTTGTAGGATTATCGATCAATGATAATAAATTGAGTAAAGTTGATTTTCCAGATCCAGATGGTCCCATTATAGAGTAAGTTTTTCCTGGTTCAAAATTAAATGAGATATCATTTAAAACTTTTATAGATTTATTTTTCTCGTATTTTTTTGTTAAATTTTTTATTTTAATATAATTATTCATATTTAAGAGTTTTGACTGTATCTAAAGAAGATGCTTTTGAAGCTGGATATATCGATACTAAAATTGTTGCAATTATTGAAGAAAGAGAGATTATTATTATTGAATTTATATTTATTTCAGAGGGCATGGAATTTAAAATATAAATATCTTCTGGGAAAAGAGCGATGCCAAATATATTTGATATAAGTTGTCTTATATTTTCTACATAAATAGAAAAAAGAGTGCCAACAACTACCCCAAATAATGTAGCTGATGTTCCTATAAAAAAGCCCACTAAAAAGAATATTTTCTTTATCGATTTACTTGATACTCCAATTGATTTTAATATACCTATATCTCTTGTTTTGTTTTTAACTAAAATTGTAAGTCCAGATATTATATTAAATGCTGCAACAATAATTATCAACGAAAGAATTACAAACATTACATTTCTTTCTACTTTCAGAGCTGAAAATAATGATTTATTCATATCTGACCAAGTATGAACTAGCTCATCTGGAAATAGATCAGTTAAATTTTTTTTATGGATTTCTATATTTTTTGGATCTTTAAAATAAAATTCTATGAATCTATCTTCTTTATTCCTATTAAAAAAACTCTCAAGTGTCTCTAAATTTATATATGCAATATTTTCATTAAAGTCAGATAGTCCACTATCAAAAATAGATACTATCTTAAAGTTTTCTTGTTTAGGAAGTGTACCTACTAAAGTTTGAATTCCTGCAGGAGACATAACTGTAATAGTATCACCGACATTAACATTTAAATTGAAGCTCAATTCCTTACCAATTGAAATAGCATTATCATTTAAGTTTTTTGACCCAAAAAATTCTTCATTTTTTACTATTTGAAGATTTCTAAAGTCACTTTCTAAGTATCCTTTTAAAAAAACTCCCTTCGTATTTTCTTTATTCCATATTACTGCTTCTCCATCATTTGAAACTATAATTTTTACGAAATCTAAATCTTGCATATATTTAAGTGGTTCATTTACTGTTTGAACTACTGCATGAGCGTTAAAACCTACAATTTTAGTTATTAGTTCAGTTCTAAAACCATTCATTACTGACATAACAATGATTAGAACTGCAACCCCTAATGAAATACCTATAAAAGAAAAAATTGAAATAATGTTTAAAAAACCATCATTTTTTCTGGTTCTTAAAAATCTAAAAGTAACTTCTCTTTCTAACTGTGAGATCAATTTGATTTAGCTTTTAAAATTTGTGACGCAACTTCTTCAATGTTTAATTTTTGAGTTTCCCCATTAATTTCTTTAAATTCAAAAAAATCTCCATCAGTTTTATTTCCCAAAATCAACTGATACGGGATACCAATTAGATTAAATTTCTTAATTTTTGCTGAAATATTTTCTTCAGTATCATCTATTATAGCATCTATGTTTTTAGACTTTAAATATTCAAATATTTTATTCGATTTTTCAAAATTTGTTGTATCATTTTTTTTAATCATTGGAATTATTGCACAATGATAAGGAGCAACTGATATTGGCCATTTCATTATTTCATTTTTATCGTTGTATTTAGCCTCAATTATGGCACCTGCCAATCTTGATACACCTATTCCATAAGATCCCATTTTAACAAATTCTTTTTTACCATTAAAATCTACTGCAGCATTCATTGGTTTTGAATATTTATCTCCAAAGTAGAATATATGACCTACCTCGATTCCTTTTGTATTTACTCTAAATTCTTCCGGAACTACTTTTTCAAATTCTTGCTGGTCAAACTTCTCATCTGTAACAGAATAAAATTTTTCATATTGTAGTCGTAAATCTGTAAGCGAATTTTTTTCTAATAGAGCAGATGAGCTATCCACATCAAATATTCTTTTGTCTGTGTAAATTTTACTTTCCCCAGTATCAGCTAGAATTATAAATTCATGGGAAAGATTTCCACCAATAGGACCTGTATCCGCTGCCATGGGTATTGCTGATAAATTTAATCTTTTAAAAGTTCTTAAATATGAAAGGAAAAATTTATTATAAGAAAAAAGAGCCTCGTCATCATTTAAATCAAAAGAGTAAGCATCTTTCATATAAAACTCCCTACATCTCATAATTCCAAATCTTGGTCTTAATTCGTCTCTAAATTTCCATTGAATATGATATAATAGTTGAGGAAGTGATTTATAGGATTTAATACTTGATCTAAATATTTCTGTTACTAATTCTTCATTAGTCGGCCCATATAACATTTCTCTATTTTGACGGTCTTTAATACGCAACATCTCTTCTCCATAATCATCATATCTTCCACTTTCTTTCCAAATTTCTGATGATTGAATTGTCGGCATCAAAATTTCCTGAACGCCAATTCTATCCTGCTCTTCTCTAACAATTTGCTCTATTTTTTTCATAACCTTGAAACCAAGGGGTAACCATGAATAAATCCCTGCAGATGATTGCTTAATCATTCCAACTCTTAACATAAGCTGATGAGATTTAATTTTAGCTTCAGTTGGATTATTTTTTAGAATTGGTACAAATGATTTTGAAAAATACATTTTATTATTTAAATTCTTACTAAGTTTATATTTGTTAGTGGTTTTTTCCCAGTTTTTTCTTTTGAAAATTTACGACAAGTTATTTTAAGAGCATCTATGAGATTATCTTGTTGTTTTGAGTTGTTTAATGAGAATGTTTTAACAGTTTTTTCTATTTCTTCCTCTAGTCCATAAATAAAATCATCATTCTCATATACTGGTAAACCTTTAAAAGTTACCAAAGGTTTATTGTGAATGTTGCCTTTTGGTGTGATCATAATTGTAGCCTCTAAAAATCCATTTGATGAAATATTTCTTCTTTCTTTTATCGATCTAGAATCTTCTTCTACTGGAACGTTCCCATCTAAATAAACTCTTCCACTTGGTGCTTTGTCATAGACCTCTGGTTTTTCTCCAGGATATAACTTAACAATATCACCATTCTCTACTTGGACTGGATATTTTACTTGCATTTCTTTAGCAAATTCTATGTGCTCCATCATGTGTCTATGTTCCCCGTGAACTGGAATTACTGCTTGGGGTCTAACCCAGTTGTACATATCTCTTAAGTCTTCACGGTTAGGATGACCAGAAACATGAATATATTCATTATCTTCAGATATAACTTCAATACCCTCTTTTACTAAATTATTATGCAGTTTATATAATTTCTTTTCATTTCCAGGTATAATTTTTGATGAAAAAATAACAGTATCATTTCTCTCAATAAAAACATCTGGGTGAGTATATTTGACTATTCTATTCATAGCACCCATTGGTTCACCTTGGCTACCAGTGCATAAATAAACAATTTTTTCTCTAGATATATTTTTTGCATCTCTTGGATCTACTGGATCAATAACATTTTTAAGATAACCACATTGTCTAGCTGCTTTAAATATTCTATGCATTGATCTTCCAACTAGCGAAATATGTCTACCGGTTTGCTCTGCACAATAAAAAACAGTTTCCATCCTTGCTACATTAGATGCAAATGAAGTTACTATTATTCTTTTTTTTAATCTTTGAAAAACCTTAAGTAAATTTTTACGTACATCTAGTTCAGATCCTGCTCTACCTGCGCTAAAAACATTTGTTGAGTCACATATCATGGCTAATACACCCTCATTACCTATTTCTTTTAATCTTTCAGAGTTTATATTTCCACCTATTAAAGGATCTGGATCACATTTCCAATCGCCAGTATGCAGTATATTTCCTGCTGGTGTTTGTATTCTTAGACCATTAGGTTCTAAAATTGAATGAGTCAGTGTAACAAATTCTATTTTAAAAGGGTCTAGATTAATTGTGCTATTAAGTTCTACAATTTTTAAATAACCAGTTATATCAATTTTTTTTTCTTTAAATTTTTCAGTAATTAATACTGAGGTAAAAGGTGTGGCATAAATTTTACATTTTAATTTTGGCCAAACATGAGCAATAGCTCCAATATGATCTTCATGAGCATGTGTTAGGACTATACCAAGCAAGTCATCTTTTTTATCGATTATAAATCCTGGATCAGGATATATAATATCAACACCTGGAACTGTATCATCTGCAAATGTGATTCCAAGATCTACAATGATCCATTTTTGATTATCTGGCTCACCATATGCAAATAGGTTCATGTTCATTCCTATTTCTCCAGATCCTCCCAGAGGACAAAATAATAATTCATCTTTCATATTTTTTTTAATTTATAGCTACTCTTAAGATGCCTTTAATCGTTAAATTTCTATCCACCTTTTTAATACCTTTAATTGATGATTTAAATAAGTGTGCAAATCCACCTGTAAGTATAATTTTAAACTTCTTTCTAGTTTGTTTTAAAATAAGTTTAATTATATTTTCAATTAAACCAGTATAACCATGATAAAAACCAGCTCTTACAGCAGTTTTAGTGTTTTTACCAATGACATTTACTGTCTTTTCTAGCTTAATTTCAGGGATTAAAGAGGCTTTATCTATTAAATTTTTCAAGGAGAGTTCTACACCAGGTGCTAAAACACCACCAATATAATCTTTTTTAATAACAATATCAAAATTGGT
>CABZDY010000007.1 GCA_902524635.1 uncultured Pelagibacteraceae bacterium | reverse complement strand
TTTATATCTCCAATTACCTCAAATTTTTTATTTTTTGAAAAAGGTCTACTTTCTCTAATTGAAACCTTGTCACCAATTTTAAACTTATTTTCTTCATCGTGTGCATTATATTTTTTTCTTGCTTTCATTACTTTTTTAAGAACCGGGTGTTGATACTTTCTTTCAACCAATACTGTAATTGTTTTGTTTGGTTTATCACTAACCACAACTCCATTTAAAATTTTTTTAGGCATTTTTGACCTCTATCATCGTTTTTAGTCTTGCTATATTTTTTTTTGTTTCTGTTATTTTTGCAGGACTTTTAACCTGTCCATTTACTTTCTGAAACCTAAAGTTAAAAAGATCTTTTTTTAATTTTTCAAGATTTTCTATCATTTGTTTTTCTGTTAATTTTTTTAATTCTTTTTTTTTCATTATACTCTTTTTATAAATTTACACTTTATTGGTAATTTTGCTGATGCTTTGTATAAGGCTTCTTTTGCTATTTGTTCTGAAACGCCATCTACTTCAAACAAAATTCTTCCTGGTTTTACTCTGCAAGCCCAGAATTCGGGAGATCCTTTACCTTTACCCATTCTTACTTCAGTTGGTTTTTTTGAAACAGGTATATTTGGAAACATTCTTGTCCATACTCTTCCTTGTCTTTTCATGTGTCTAGTTAGAGCAACTCTTGCAGCTTCAATTTGTCGAGATATTACTCTTTCTGGCTGAATAGCTTTTAGTCCAAATGACCCGTAATTCATTACATTACATCTTGATGCATTCCCATGAATTCTTCCTTTATGTGCTTTCCTAAATTTAGTTCTTGTTGGTTGCAACATTTATACTTTATTCCTTTCTTGACTGAATTCTTTTGTAAAAATTTCTCCTTTGTAAATCCATACCTTTATTCCTATAATACCGTATGTTGTAAGAGCCTCTGCTTCGGAGTAATCTATATCTGCTCTCAACGTGTGTGAAGGTATACTACCCTCTCTTAGCCATTCTGTTCTTGCTATCTCATTTCCACCAAGTCTACCACTAATTGATACTTTGATTCCTTTTGCTCCTAGTCTTAAAGCAGATTGCATAGCTCTTTTCATTGCTCTTCTATATGAAATTCTTTTTACTAATTGTTGGGCAATATTTTCTGCTACTAAGTAACTGTTTGTCTCAGGTTTTTTAACTTCTTTAATATTTAAAACTACCTCATTTAAGGTCAATTTAGATAAATTGCTTTTAATTTTTTCAATGTCAGTTCCTTTTTTACCAATTACAAAACCAGGTCTTGATGTATAAATAGTTACAAAACATTTTTTTGAAGTTCTTTCAATCATGACCTTCGATACGCCAGAATTTACAACATTTTTCTTTATGTACTCCCTTATTCTAAAATCCTCTATCAGATTGTTTCCAAAATCCTTCTTCTTTGCATACCAAACAGAGTCCCAGCCTCTATTAATACCTAGTCTTAGTCCAACTGGATTAACTTTTTGTCCCATGATCCTCCATTTTTTTAACTTTCTCAGTTAATATTATTGTTAAATTTGAATATGGCTTCATTATCTCTGCAGCCCTTCCTTTTGCCCTAGCACGAAACCTTTTCATTACTACTTGTTTTCCACAATATGCTTCTTTTACAATTAGCTTGTCTATATCGTATTGATAATTATTTTCTGCATTAGCAACTGCCGATGATATTGTCTTCTTAATATCTTTTGATATTCTTTTATCTGAGAACGATAAATCTCTTATTGCAACATCAACCTTTTTTCCAACAATAGACCTTAATATTGGATTTAGTTTTCGTGTGCTTGATCTCACATTTTTATTAATAGATTTTACCATTTTAGTGTCTATTTTTTTTTTTAATTTTGACATTATTTTTTAGCTCCGCCTTCCACCTTTGCTTTTTTATCAGCTGGGGTATGACCAAAAAATTGTCTCGTTGGGGCAAATTCTCCAAATTTATGACCAACCATATCCTCAGATATTGTTATTGGAATGAATTTTTTTCCGTTGTATATTAAAAAGCTTATACCCACAAAATCTGGAATTATTGTTGATTTTCTTGACCATGTTTTGATTGGTTTTTTAACGGGATCATTTTTAATTTTTTCTACCTTTTTAATCAAACTTTCTTCAACAAATGGTCCTTTCCATACTGATCTAGCCATAATAATTATCTTTTTTTCTTTCTTCTTCTTATTATAAATTTGTCTGTTCTTTTATTATCTCTCGTTTTCAAACCTTTTGCTGACTGGCCAGTAGGTGATACAGGGTGCCTTCCACCAGCTGATTTTCCTTCTCCACCTCCATGTGGGTGATCGACCGGGTTTTTAACAACCCCTCTAGTATGAGGTCTTATCCCTAACCAACGGGACCTACCAGCTTTACCTATTTTAATATTTTTTTGATCAGGATTAGATAAAACACCTATTGTTGCTAACGAATTTGAATTAATCTTTCTGACTTCACCTGATGTCATTTTAATAATTGAGTAGTTACCGTCTATTCCCGAAATAGAGACTGAGGTTCCAGCTGATCTTGCAATTTTACCTCCACCGCCTGGATTGATTTCTACATTATGTATATCAATACCTACTGGGATATCTTTAAGTGGAAGACAATTTCCAATTTTTATTTCAGAGCTCGGACCGTTTTGTATTTTATCACCAACTTTTAAATCCTTTGGAGCTAGGTAATAAAACCTTTCACCATCATCAAATTTAACTAGCATAATATGACAAGATCTATTTGGATCATATTCAATTCTTTCTATTTCTGCTTGACTATCCAACTTTTTTCTGTGGAAATCTATTTTTCTATATTTATGTTTATGCCCGCCACCATGATTTCTAGAAGTTATTCGTCCATTATTATTCCTACCCTTTGATGAGTTGTTAGGTGAAGTTAAGGCTTTAAATGGTTTCCCTCTCCATAACCCATCTCTACTAACTAATATAGTGCCTCTTGATGATTTAGTATAAGGTTTAAATGTTTTTAATGCCATTTTGTTAAATTCCAGTTGTCAGATCAATATTTTGACCTTTTTTTAATGTTATTATTGCTTTTTTGAAACCTTTAACTCTTACTTTTTTGCCTCTTGTAGTTTTTATTCTTGGTTTTTTATTAATTATATTTACCTTGGTTACATTAACCTTAAAAATTTTTTCTATATTTTTTTTTAGATTTTTTTTGTTAGCCTTTGGATGTACTATAAATGAAATTTTATTTTGCTCAGATAGATTTGTTGACTTTTCAGTAACTAAAGGCGAAATTATTTTGTCGTAAATACTTAGTTTTTGCATGATTAATATCTTTTCTCCAACTCTTTTATTGATGTTTCAGTAAAAATAATTTTTTTAAATTTTGCAAGATCATAGGCACTGAAATGATTAACATCAGTAATTTTAACATTTGGAATATTTCTTATAGACTTAATAATGTTATCTTTTGATTTTTTGTCGGCTATTATTAGAGAATTTTTTGCTTCAAATTTGATTAAAATTTTATTCATTTCTTTTGTTTTCAAAATTGTTTTTTGAAAATCATCTAAAATAATTAAGTGATTTGTATTATTCTTTTCTGTAATTATTGATGCAACACTTAATTTTTTTTCATTTTTATTTAGTTTTCTTTTTTTATATCTCTTCTCTCCTTTAGGACCATGAGCAACGCCACCACCTACAAATATTGGAGCTTTTTTACTTGCATGTCTTGCATTTCCTGTACCTTTTTGGGCATATATTTTTGATGTAGATCCGGTAATTTCATTTTTTTGTTTAGTTTTAGCTTTTCTTCCTTTGTAATTTGCATTTGTTTTATACAAGACACTGCTCACTAACTTATTATTAATTTTTGCTAAAACTATCTTATCTGAAACGTCTATTGAGCCTTTTGTACCTTGTATATTAAGTTTATCTAATTTCATTTTTTATTTTTTTTTATCTTTTGTTTTTTTTGATTTTTCTACAATTTCTATTTTTTCACTTATTGTTAATTTATTTATATTTTTTACTGCTTTTTTTATTAAAACTTCTGTATTTCTTGACCCGGGTATAGAACCTTTTAAGTATAATAATTCATTTTCCAGGTCTGTTTTAATAATTTCAAGATTTTGAATTGATCTTATTTTGTCCCCCATGTGACCAGCCATTTTTTTACCCTTGAATACTTTTCCAGGGTCTTGGTTTTTGTCCGGTTGATCCGTGGGCTCTATGTGATATTGATACTCCATGTGACGCTCTTAAGCCTCCAAAATTATGTCTTTTCATTGCACCAGCAAATCCTTTTCCAATAGTTTTCGATTTTACGTCCAAGAATTTTATATCCTTAAAAATTTCTATGCCGAATTCATTACCTTCTTTATATTCCTCTAAATTTTTCACTCTAAATTCTTTTAAGGTCCTTTTAGCTTCAGTATTTCTTTTGGAAAAATATCCTTTCATGGCTTTTGATAATTTTGAATTCTTAATTTTTCCAAATCCTAACTGTATTGCATCATAGCCTCTCTGGTCTTTATTTATTAATTGCACAACTCTACCTTTCTCTACTTTTAATACAGTCACAGGTACAGATTGACCAGTTTTATAAAATTCTCGAGTCATTCCAATTTTTTTTCCAATAAGACCAATTTCACTCATTATATTTTAATCTCCACATCTACACCTGATGCCAGATCTAATTTCATTAATGCTTCGACTGTAGCGGGTGTTGGTTCTATTATATCAATTAATCTCTTATGTGTTCTTGTCTCAAATTGCTCCCTACTTTTTTTGTCAATATGAGGAGATCTTAAAACTGTGTATCTTTCTTTTTTTGTTGGCAACGGAATTGGACCTTTAATATTAGCTCCTGTTCTTTTAACAGTGTTTACGATTTCCTCAGTTGACTGATCTAAGACTTTATTATCGTATGCTCTTAATTTGATTCTTATATTTTGCTTTTCCATTTTTATCCTGTTTTTTTAGTCACTTCATCTTGCACATTTTGTGGGACCTTATCATAATGGTCGAAAAACATAGAATATTGCGCTCTACCTTGTGACATTGATCTTAAATTATTAATATAACCAAACATATTCGCCAAAGGTACCATTGCTGTGATTACTGTTGCGTTACCTCTTTGTTCCTGTGTATTAATCTGTCCTCTTCTACTATTTAAATCTCCAATTACGTCGCCCATGTAATCTTCTGGGGTCACCACCTCAACTCTCATTATCGGTTCTAATAATTTTAATGTAGCTTTTGTGCATGCTTCTTTAAAACATTGTCTAGATGCCAACTCAAAGGCTAATACGCTTGAATCTACATCATGATGCAAACCATCGACAATCGTTACTTTATAATCAATTAGTGGAAATCCAGCTAAAATTCCACCGTCTGCAACAGTTTCAACTCCCTTTTCTACACCTGGTATAAATTCTTTTGGAATTGCACCACCTTTAATTTTACTTTCGATTTCTCTGCCTTTACCCGGTTCAAGTGGTTCAACGGTTAGTTTTACTCTTGCAAATTGACCAGCTCCTCCACTCTGTTTCTTGTGTGTATAATCGTTTTCAGCTGGAGAAAGAATTGTTTCTCTGTAAGCTACTTGTGGAGCACCGACGTTTGCTTCAACCTTAAACTCTCTTTTCATTCTATCAATAATTATATCTAAGTGTAATTCGCCCATACCCTTAATTATGGTTTGTCCCGATTCTTCATCTGATGTAACTCTAAAGGAAGGATCCTCCTTAGCTAATCTTCCAAGTGCTTCACCCATTTTTTCTTGGTCTGCCTTTGTTTTAGGTTCAACTGCAATCTCTATAACTGGGTCAGGAAATTCCATTGGTTCTAGTAGAACTGGCGTTTCTTTGTCTGCAAGTGTATGCCCAGTAATTGTATTTTTTAATCCTGCTAAAGCGACTATATCGCCTGCATTAGCCTCTTTAATATCTTCTCTTGAATTAGCATGCATAAGAAGCATTCGACCAACTCTCTCTTCTTTATCCTTAGAGGTATTATAAATACCTGTACCTGATTTTACAGTTCCAGAATAAATTCTAATAAATGTCAAACTTCCAACAAATGGATCGTTAGCTACTTTAAATGCCAAAGCAGAAAAAGGGGCGCTATCTTCAAATTTCATCTCAATTACATCTTCTGACCCAGGTTTTGTACCTTTAATTGAGCCTATATCTTCAGGACTGGGTAAATAGTTTACAACAGCGTCCAACAATGGTTGAACACCTTTATTTTTAAAAGCAGATCCAGTTAACACTGGAACAAAATCAAAACCCAAGCAACCTTTTCTAATACATTTAATTAAATCGTCTTCTGAAATTTCTTCTCCAGCTAGGTAATCTTCCATGAGTTTTTCATCTTGCTCAACAGCTGTTTCAACTAATTCTTGCCTATATTTTTCAGAAATTTCTTTTAAATCTTCAGGTATATCTACTAATTCCCACGCTGCCCCTAAATCTTCATTTTTCCAAACTATGGCCTTCATTTTAATCAGATCAACTACACCTTTTAATGATGCTTCAGCTCCAATTGGTATCTGCATTACCAAAGGTTTTGCTCCTAATCTATCTTTTATCATTCCAACACATCTAAAAAAAATCAGCACCAGTTCTATCTAATTTGTTAACGAAGCATATTCTTGGGACTTTATATTTATCTGCTTGTCTCCATACGGTTTCGGATTGAGGTTCTACACCTGCTACACCATCAAAAACTGCTACAGCACCATCTAAAACTTTCAGAGATCGCTCTACTTCTATAGTAAAATCTACATGACCAGGCGTATCAATAATATTTATTCTATGATCATTCCAAAAACATGTTGTTGCAGCAGAAGTAATAGTAATACCTCTTTCTTGTTCTTGCTCCATCCAATCCATAGTGGCAGCACCATCATGGACCTCACCTATTTTGTGACTTTTTCCAGTATAATAAAGTATTCTTTCTGTTGTTGTAGTTTTACCAGCATCTATATGGGCCATTATACCAATATTTCTATATTTATTTAACGTATGAGTTCTAGACATGTTTATTTACCATCTAAAATGTGCAAATGCTTTGTTGGACTCTGCCATTTTATGTGTATCCTCTTTTTTTTTAATTGCTGAACCTCTATTTTGATATGCATCATAAATTTCATTAAAAATTTTATCAGACATTTTTTTATCCTTACGCTTTCTTGATGCATCTATTAACCATCTCAGTGCTAGAGCTTGAGATCTTTTAGATTTTACTTCAACGGGAACCTGATATGTAGCTCCACCAACTCTTCTTGATCTTACCTCAACTGTAGGTCTAATATTATTTATTGCATCATTAAACACATTCAATGGGTCGTCTTTGGATTTACTTTTAATTTTTTCAATAGCATCATAAATTATTTTTTCAGCTATAGTTTTTTTTCCATCATACATGATTGAATTAATTAATTTTGGTATAACTGTGGATTTGTATTTAGGGTCAACAACAACTAATTTTTTGGGAGCTTTTCTTTTTCGAGACATTATTATTTACCTTTTTTTGTACCGTAAAGTGATCGTCTTTGTTTTCGATTTGCAACACCTTGGGTATCTAAATTTCCTCTAAGTATATGGTATCTCACGCCTGGCAAATCTTTTACTCTTCCGCCTCTTATTAAAACAACAGAGTGCTCCTGTAAGTTGTGACCCTCACCAGGAATATATGCTGTGACCTCAAACCCGTTTGATAATCTTACTCTTGCAACTTTCCTTAACGCAGAGTTTGGTTTTTTTGGTGTTGTGGTGTAAACTTTTACACATACCCCTCTCTTCAAAGGTTGTTTTTGTAAAGCTGGAACTTTGTTCCTTGTAATTTGTTTATCTCTACTTTTTCTTACTAACTGGTTTATAGTTGGCATAATTAATATATTAAATTTTGATTTTTGATGAAAATAACTGACATGTTATTTGTGGCAGCGTTTAGTGAACTAGTCACTACATTCCAACCAAAAACATGGCCAAAATACATTAGAAATTATATTTGTCAAACTAAATAAAGGAAAAAAAGTATTATATTTACTGGTTAATTTGAGCTTCAGTAGTATCTTTACTATCTTGTTCAGACAAAAATTTTTGATCATCGTCTAAAGCTTTTTTATTCCAATTATTCTTAATTGACCCTGTTCCTGCAGGAACTAATCTTCCAACAATAACGTTTTCTTTTAAACCAGTAAGTTTATCAACTTTACCTTTAATGGCTGCATCAGTTAATACTCTGGTTGTTTCTTGGAATGATGCGGCTGATATAAATGATTCAGTTTGTAGTGAAGCTTTAGTTATTCCCATCAATACCCTCTCACCAATAGCAGGTTTTTTACCTTCCGCTACCAGTTCTTCATTCATTGTCTCAAATTTTATTCTATCAATTACTTCACCAGGCAAGAATTTACTATCTCCAGTTTCTTTAACCTCTATTTTCTTTAACATTTGTCTTAAAATAGTTTCAATATGTTTATCATTAATTATAACACCTTGAAGTCTATAAACATCTTGAACTTGGTTAACAAAATATTCTGTTAATTCTTCTATTCCTAATATTCTTAAGATATCATGTGGTAAAGGTTGGCCATCTAATAAATATTCACCTTTTTTTAATTTTTTCACCTTGATTAAAATTTATGTGTTTGCCCTTTGGAATTAAGTAGCTTGATGTATCGCCATTTTCAGATTCTATTGTTACTCTTTGTTTACCTCTTACTTCTTTACCAAAAATTACACTACCGTCATTTTCTGCGATAATTGCACTGTCTTTAGCTTTTCTTGCTTCAAATAACTCAGCAACTCTAGGTAATCCACCTGTTATATCTTTAGTTTTAGTTGTTTCTTTAGGTAGTCTTGCAATAACATCACCTGCTGAAATTTTTGCTCCATCTTTGACTGATAAAATTGAGTCTGGAACTAAATAATATCTTGCTTCGTTGTCATCTGCTTTTTTAATCACGTTTCCTTTTGAATCTCTCAAAGTAATTCTTGGTTTTAGATCTGTATTTTTAGATTGCGTTTTCCAATCAACTACAGCTTTGGTGGATATACCAGTTGCATCATCAACTGTTTCAGCAATTGAAACACCATCAATTAAATCAACATAGTTTGCAATACCATCTTTTTCAGCAATAACTGGTGTTGTATACGGATCCCACTCACAAATTTTTGCCCCTTTTTTAATTTTTTGATCTGTTTCAAAAAATAGCTTAGATCCATAAGGAACTTTATAAGAAGCAACTTGTAAACCATTATCATCCTCAATCGAGATCTCTGTATTCCTACCCATAACAATTTGATTATTTTTAGAATCTTTAATTAAGTTGGTATTAACAATTTTAAGAATTCCTTCAGAATTTGATACTATTTGAGACTCTTGTTTTACTGAGGCTGTTCCACCAACATGGAAAGTTCTCATTGTAAGCTGTGTTCCAGGCTCGCCAATAGATTGAGCAGATATCATTCCTATTGCTTCTCCAACATGAACCATTTTTCCCCTAGATAAATCTCTTCCATAACATGTTGCACAAACACCCTCTTTTGAACTGCACGTCATTACGGAATAAACATTTAATGTTTTAACACCAGCTGCATCAATTTTTTCACATGCTGCTTCGTCTATCATTTTCTCTTTTTTAATTATTATTTCACCAGATAAAGGATTTTTAACGTCCGTTGCAGTAACTCTCCCTAAAGCTCTTTCAGATAGACTTACCATAATATTTCCACCCTCTAAAACTTCTGTAAGTTTAATATAACTTGGGTTATCACATTTTACTTTTGTAATAGTTAAATCTTGGGCAACATCACACAATCTTCTAGTTAAATAGCCTGAGCTTGCAGTTTTTAAAGCTGTATCTGCCAAACCTTTTCGTGCTCCATGAGTTGAATTAAAATATTCTAAAGCTGTAAGACCTTCTTTAAAATTAGACGTAATTGGAGTTTCAATTATTTCTCCAGATGGCTTTGCAATCAAACCTCTCATACCGGCTAATTGTTTCATTTGTGCTGCTGATCCTCTGGCACCACTATCAGCCATCATAAATACTGAATTAATTTTTAATCCTTCATCTGTAACTTCGGTTGCTGAAATTCTTTTCATCATTTCTGATGCAACTCTATCTGTACATTTTGACCATGCATCAATAACTTTGTTATATTTTTCTCCTCTAGTTATAAGTCCTTCAGAATATTGTCCTTCATAATCAGCGATTAATTTTTTAGTTTCATCAATTAATTGTTCTTTGTTATCTGGTATTAAAAGATCATCTTTTCCGAACGAAATTCCTGCTTTGAAAGCGTGCTTGAATCCAATATCTTTTAATTTGTCACAAAATATCACTGTACTTTTTTGTCCTGAAAATCTAAATACATGATCTATAACTTCTGAAACTATCTTTTTTGGAAGTAATCTATCTATTAATGAAAATTTATTATTTACATTTTTTGGAATTATGCTTGAAAGTAAAAATCTTCCAGCCGTACTTATATGTTTTTCAAACTTTGCATTTCCTTTTTCATCTGCAGTTTCAAATCTAGAAACTATTCTTGAGTGTACTTTAATTTGTCCAGTTTCTAATGCATGTTCTATTTCAGAAGTGTTCACAAAATATCCATCAATTCTTTCTGTTTGAACTGGGGGTTGCGATAAATAATAAATACCTAAAATCATATCCTGACTAGGTACGATTATAGGTTTACCATTTGATGGGCTTAAAATATTATTTGTCGACATCATCAATACTCTTGCCTCTAGCTGCGCTTCTAAACTTAAAGGCACGTGAACTGCCATCTGATCACCATCAAAATCAGCATTAAATGCGGCACAAGTTAATGGATGAAGTTCTATTGCATTGCCCTCAATCAGTTTTGGTTCGAAAGCTTGTACTCCTAGTCTATGCAAAGTTGGTGCTCTATTTAATATGACAGGATGTTCTCTTACAATCAGCTCTAATGCGTCCCATACTTCTGTTCTTTCTCGCTCAACCAATTTTTTAGCTTGTTTAATAGTTGAGGCTAATCCTAACTTATTTAAACGAGCATATAGAAAAGGTTTAAATAACTCTAATGCCATTTTCTTAGGTAATCCACATTCATGTAATTTAAGATCTGGCCCAACTACTATTACTGATCTTCCAGAGTAATCAACTCTTTTTCCAAGTAAATTTTGTCTAAATCTACCTTGCTTTCCTTTTAGCATTTCTGCAAGAGATTTTAACGGGCGCTTACTTGTTCCAGTTATAACTCGGCCCCTTCTTCCATTATCAAAAAGAGCGTCGACTGACTCTTGTAGCATTCTTTTCTCATTTCTAACTATGATGTCAGGTGCCTTCAAATCTATAAGTCTTTTTAATCTATTATTTCTGTTTATTACTCTTCTATAAAGATCGTTTAAATCTGAAGTGGCAAATCTACCACCATCTAGGGGAACTAAAGGTCTTAATTCAGGTGGTATAACTGGAACAGTAGTTAAAATCATCCACTCAGGTTTATTTCCAGTTTCAATAAATGACTCTATTAATTTTAATCTTTTAATTGATCTTTCTTCTGATACTTTCGACTTAGTTTCTTTTATGCTTTTAATTAAATTTTCTCTTTCTTCTTCTAGATTTATTGATTTTAATATTTCTAATATAGCTTCTGCTCCAATACCTGCTGTAAATGCCTCTTCTCCATAATCATCTTGGTATTTTATTAATTCCTCTTCTCCCAATAATTGATTTTTCTTCAGGCCAGTTAACCCTGGTTCAATAACTATAAAATTTTCAAAATATAAAACTCTTTCTACCTCTTTAAGTTTCATATCCACAGCTAATGAGATTCTACTTGGTAAAGATTTCAAAAACCATATATGAGCAACGGGTGTAGCTAAATTAATATGACCCATTCTTTCCCTACGGACGTTAGATTTAGTAACTTCTACTCCACATTTTTCACATATAATCCCTCTAAATTTCATTCTTTTGTATTTTCCACAAAGACATTCGTAGTCTTTTATAGGTCCAAATATTCTTGCACAGAATAATCCATCTTTTTCTGGTCTAAATGTTCTGTAATTTATGGTCTCTGGTTTTTTAATTTCACCGAATGTCCAAGACTTAATTTTCTCTGGGCTTGCTAAGGTTATCTTAATACTATTAAAATTTTGAGCTTCAGATATCTCTGAAGACTTAAATAAATCTGATAATTCTTTACTCATTTTTTTAATTTAACTCCACATTTAAAGCTAATGATTTAATTTCTTTTACTAAAACGTTGAATGATTCCGGTATACCTGATTCAAAATTTTCTTCACCTTTAACTATCGTTTCGTATACCTTTACTCTTCCTGCTACATCGTCTGATTTAACAGTTAATATTTCTTGCAATGTGTATGATGCTCCATAAGCTTCTAATGCCCACACTTCCATTTCACCGAATCTTTGGCCACCTAATTGGGCTTTTCCTCCTAGTGGTTGTTGGGTAACTAAACTATACGGCCCTGTAGATCTAGCATGAATTTTATCCTCTACTAAATGATGCAACTTAAGCATATAAATAATACCAACTGTAACTGGTCTATCAAATTTTTCACCAGTTCGTCCATCCCATAAATTTGTCTGTCCTGAATTTGGTAGTTTAGCTAAGTCAAGCATTTGTGTAACGTCTTTTTCTTTAGCGCCATCAAATACAGGAGTCGCAATTGGCACACCATTTTGAATATTCTGACATAAATCTCTAAATTCATTTGTAGATAACCTTTCAATATTTTCTGAATAAACATCATTTCCATAAACTGCTTTTAAAAATTTTGTAATTTTTTCCTCTTTTTCAATTTTCTTTTGATTTTCATTAATTAAGTCTGTTAATTGCTCTCCTAGTTCTTTACATGACCAGCCCAAATGAGTTTCAAGTATTTGACCAACGTTCATTCTACTTGGAACACCCAAAGGATTAAGAACTATATCAACAGGCTTTCCATTTGCTCTGTAAGGCATATCTTCAATAGGCACAATTTTACTAACTACGCCCTTATTTCCGTGTCTACCTGACATTTTATCACCTGGTCTTAATCTTCTCTTTATAGCAACAAAAACTTTTACCATCTTCATAACGCTAGGTAATAAATCATCCCCCTGTCTAATTTTAAGAACTTTGTCTTCAAATCTCTCTTGAATATCATTTTTTGCTGTATCATACTGCGATCTTAATTGGAGTAGAGTTTCATTTTTTTTATCATCTTGGACAGTAATTTTTAATATATCAGATATTGGCAGGTTAAAAATTACTTGCTCTGTTAAACTTGATCCTATTTCTAAATGTTTAATTTTTTTTGTTAATGTTGTGTTTTCTAATATAGATGTAGCTCTTTGTTTTATGCTTCTTTCTAAAATTTCTTCTTCTACATTTTTATCTTGTTGAACGTTTTCAATTTCAGCTCTTTCAATAGTAATAGATCTTTCGTCTTTCTCAATTCCATGTCTATTAAATACACGGACATCAACTACTATTCCACCACTACCACTTGGCATTTTAAGTGAAGTATCTGTTACATCAATTGCTTTTTCCCCAAATATTGACCTTAATAATTTTTCTTCAGGACCGGAAGCTGAGTCTCCCTTAGGCGTTACTTTACCAACTAAAATATCTCCTGGTTTAACTTCTGCACCTATATAAACAATTCCTGACTCATCTAGGTTTTTTAATGACTCCTCATTAACATTAGGAATGTCTCTTGTAATATCCTCTTCGCCCAACTTTGTATCTCTAGCCATAACCTCATATTCTTCTATGTGAATTGATGTGAATACATCATCTGTTACACACCTTTCAGAAATTAAAATAGAATCTTCAAAATTGTATCCTTGCCAAGGCATAAAGGCCACTGTAACATTTTTACCTAATGCCAATTCACCAATTTTAGTTGAAGGGCCATCAGCAATTATATCTCCTGGCTTTACTTTATCTCCAACTCTAACTAGGGGCTTTTGATTAATGCATGTATTTTGATTCGATCTTTTAAACTTCTGCAAATTGTAAATATCAACACCGGATTCTGAATAATCTTTTTCATTTGAAGCTTTAATTACAATTCTTTTACCGTCTATTTTATCAACAATTCCATCTCTTTTCGCCACAATTGTAACTCCGGAGTCCAAAGCAACATCGCTTTCTATTCCAGTTCCTACTAGAGGAGCTTCTGGTTTTAATAAAGGTACTGCTTGTCTCATCATGTTTGAGCCCATCAATGCTCTATTTGCATCATCATTTTCTAAAAAAGGTATCAATGAAGCCGCAACTGAAACAAGCTGTTTTGGAGAAACATCTATATAGTCAATATTTTCTGGTTTTGATAAAATAAAATCCAAATTAGCTCTACTTGAAATTAGATCTTCAACAAATTTTCCATTTTTGTCTAAAACTGAGTTAGCTTGAGCAATAGTATATTTGGTTTCCTCCATTGCTGACAAATATTCTATTTTATCTTGAACAACTCCATTTTCTACTTTCTTGTATGGACTTTCTATAAAACCATATTTATTAATTTTTGAGTAAGTTGATAGACTGTTTATTAAGCCAATATTTGGACCTTCTGGTGTCTCAATGGGACATATTCGTCCATAATGAGTAGGGTGTACATCTCTTACTTCAAATCCTGCCCTCTCTCTAGTTAAGCCACCAGGACCTAAAGCTGACACTCTTCTTTTGTGTGTGATTTCTGATAATGGATTGGTTTGATCCATAAATTGAGATAGTTGTGATGTAGCAAAAAAATCTTTCAAAGATATTGTTAATGGTTTTGCATTAATAAGGTCTTGTGGCATAGCCGACTCAACATCTAGCGTAGTCATTTTCTCTTTAATAGCTCTTTCCATTCTGTAAACGCCAATCCTAGCCTGATTTTCGACTAACTCTCCAACTGATCTAACTCTTCTATTTCCAAGGTGATCAATATCATCTACTTCATCTTTACCATCCCTTAAATCTAACATCTTTTTTATTATGGATAAAATATCATCATTTCTTAAAATTGTAATTTTATCCGAGCAATTAAGATCGAGTCTTGAATTCATTTTAACTCTTCCTACATCTGATAAGTCATATCTATCAGAACTAAAAAATAAATTATTAAATATTTGAGTAGCAATTTCTATTGTTGGTGGTTCGCCTGGTCTTAAGATTTTATAAATTTCTGTTATCGCATCATTTTTATTTTCATTTTTATCATTTAAAATTGTTTGAAGAAGGTAAGGTCCTTTAGATATTGAATTAGTTTTAGATAGATTAATGGTCTTTATATTTCCATTTATTATATTTTGTAAAATTGTTTCATTTAATTCTGTTCCAATTTTAAATGTGTCTTCTCCAACAATAATATTCTCATGCAAAAATTTTCCATACAAATTATCATTTGTTACTAAAATCTCTTTTAATCCGTCATTTTGAAGCTTCTTAGCAACTAAAAAATTTATTTGATCACCTGTTTTTAATAATACTTTATTATTTTTGGCATCAATAATTTCTTCAGAAAAATTCTTAGCCTTGTAGTTTTCTGGATCAAACTTAGTCTTCCATTTCTTTAAATTTTCATCATATACAAAAATTTCTTTATCATAAAACTCATTTACTATGTCAGATTTCGAATAACCTAAAGCTTGTAATAGTGTTGAAACAAATATCTTTTTTTTTCTATCAATTCTAAAATACAAAAAATCTTTGACATCGAATTCAAAATCAAGCCATGAACCTCTGTTAGGAATGACTCTACAGTTAAATAATAATTTTCCACTTGCATGCGATTTACCTTTATCATGATCAAAGAAAACTCCAGGACTTCTATGCATCTGGTTTACTACTACTCTTTGAACACCATTTGTGATAAAGGTTCCACTATTAGTCATCATTGGTACTTCACCCATATAAACTTCTTGCTCTTTAGCAGAAAGGATATCCTTGGTATTATTTTCTTGATCTATTTCATATACCACTAATCTTAAGGTACATTTTAGGGCCGCTGAGTATGTAAGACCTCTAGTTATACATTCGTCTACATCAAATTTTGGTTTCTCGAGCCTATAAGAAATGTATTCTAATGTTGCCTTATCATTTAAATCTTCAATCGGAAATATACTTTTAAAAACTCTATGAAAACCTTTTACAAGGTGTTGATCTACCTCACCTTTAAATTCTGTTAATTCTTTATAAGAATTCTTCTGAACTTCTATCAAATTTGGTATTGATAAACTCTCTTTTAGTTTTCCAAAACTTTTTCGGATATTTTTTTTCTCAGTAAAAGATAATTGCATATCTAATATATTACTGAATTTTATTTTTCAGTAATTAAATTCTTTCTAGTTAATTTACTACTTAAGTTCTACTGTTGCGCCTGCAGCTTCTAACTTAGCTTTTATTTCTTCAGCTTCTTTTTTATTTACACCTGATTTTACTTCTTTAGGTGCTCCTTCAACTAAGTCTTTTGCTTCTTTTAATCCAAGTTCTGTTACTGCTCTAACTTCTTTAATAACATTAATTTTTTTGTCTCCAGCAGCAGTTAACATAATTGTAAATTCATCTTTTTCCTCAGCTTGTGCTTCTCCTGCGGCTGCAGCTGGTGCAGCAGCAACTGCGGTAGCAGCTGAAACTCCCCACTTTTCCTCTAATTGTTTTGAAAGCTCTGCCGCCTCAACAACAGTCAAGCTTGATAAATCTTCTATGATTTTATTTAAGTCAGCCATAATAATAATTTTGTCCCTGGTTATTTTTTTGATTTTTCGAGCGCTAAAATAGCGATTTTTGACGCTGGTGCAAGTAAAATACTTGCAATTTTTTGTGCTGGAGACCTTAAAATACCTACTATTTTAGCCCTTGCTTCTTCTAGGGATGGTAATGTCGCAACATTTTTAACACCAGCGACATCTAAAATGTCATCACCCATGATTCCACCTAAAATCTTTAAATTTTCATTTTCTATCGAAAATTTTGTCAATATTTTTGCAGAGGTTATTGCATCTTCTGAAAGTGCAATAGCTGTAGGTCCAGTAAATAAATTCGACAACTCTTTACATTTAGTTTTTTCTAAAGCTAGTTTTGTAATTCTATTATTAGTTATTTTGAATTTAATACCGTGATCACGCATTTTTTTTCTAAGATCGTCTAACTGTGTTACAGTTAATCCTTGATAATGGGTCACAATAATAGCCTCAGTTTTGTCAAATTGAGTTGTCATATCACTAATGTATTGCTTCTTTTGCTCTTTATTCATCATAATTAAATACTCTTATCCAATTTAATTTTATAAGATACGCCCATACTTGATGTTACGAATAATTGTTTTATCAAATCACCTTTTATTGTTAAGTTAGATTTTTCTTTTTCTAAAGCATCCATAACAGCTTTATAGTTTTTTATAAGTTTTTCATCTTCAAAAGATTTTTTCCCAATACTTAAACCTATGTTTCCATCTTTGTCATTTCTAATTTCAGCTTGTCCTGCTTTAGCCTCACTTACTGCTTTAACTATGTCGTTTGTTACTGTGCCTAATTTTGGATTTGGCATTAGTCCTTTTGGGCCTAGAACTTTACCTAATTTAGAAAGTTTAATCATCATCGCTGGCGTACAAATCAATTTTTCAAAATCTAAGTTACCATTTTCAATTTTTTCAACTAAGTCATCACTTCCTACTAAATAAGCTTTAGCTTCTTTAGCGTCATTTATTTTCCCTTCCTCGCAAACTACTGCAACTTTAACTGATTTGCCAGTTCCACCTGGTAAATTAACTACAGTTCTTAAATTAATTTCATTTTTTTTTTGTTTATTATTTATCCTAAAACTTAAATCTATCGACTCATCAAACTTAGTGGTACAATTAGCTTTTATAGAATTTAAAATATTATCAATTTTATCTGATTGAAGATTATTTGTGTTTTTGGGGAGATTATTGTATCTTTTTGAACTCATTATTCTTTTACCTCTATTCCCATTGATCTAGCAGAACCAGCTATTATTTTTGCAGCTTCATCTAAATCATGAGCATTTAAATCTTCCATTTTTTTTTCTGCAATATCTTTGAGTTGTTTTTTTGAGATTGATCCTATAATATTTCTACCTGGTTCTTTCGAGCCACTTTTTAACTTCATTGCCTCTTTAATAAAATGAGATGCTGGAGGAGATTTTATAACAAAATCAAATTTTTTATCTTTATATACTGTTATAATCACAGGAACTGGTTTTCCTGCAAATGATTTTGTTTTATCATTAAACGCTTTACAAAATTCCATTATATTAATTCCTCTTTGACCTAAAGCTGGACCCACAGGTGGAGCGGGGTTGGCTTGACCTCCTTTAATTTGTAACTTTACATATCCACTTATTTCTTTTTTTGCCATTAGCTTGCCTTTTCTACTTGGTTATACTCTAAATCTACAGGTGTAGGTCTTCCAAATATAGATACCGAAACTTTTAATCTGAACTTATCTTCGTCTATATCCTCAACTAAACCACTAAATGACGCGAATGGACCATCTATAACCTGAACCTTTTCTCCTATTGTATATTCTACCCCAGATTTAGGTTGAGCAACACCATCTTTTATCTCACCTAATATCTTCTCAATTTCTTTATCTGAAACAGGTATAGGAGTCCCTTTCGATCCTAAAAATCCACTAACTTTTTTTAAATTCTTGATCATATGATATATGTTATTGTCCATTTCACTTTTTATTAATATATATCCAGGAAAGTATTTTTTTTTTCTTTGAACTCTTTTTCCTCTTTTTACCTCCGTTATATCATGTGTTGGAACAATAATTTCATCAAACTTGTCAGATATCTTAGCTTTTTCTGCTTCTTCTTTTATAAGCTGAGCAACTTTATTTTCAAAACTAGAGTGTGATTGAACAATATACCAATTCTTCATTATATACTCACTTTAAGAATTATTTCTAAAAAAAATTTTAAAATTTGATCAAGTAATAAAAAAAAAACAGAAGCTAAAACGGCCATAGCAAATACCATCAAAGCTCCTTGCACAGTTTCTTTTGCAGTTGGCCACGTTACCTTGAATGCCTCTTGTTTAACATCTTGAATAAATTTAAGTGGATTTTTCATAATAAATATATTTTTGGCAGGAGCGAAGGGAATCGAACCCCCAACCTCCGGTTTTGGAGACCGGCGCTCTACCAATTGAGCTACACTCCTATTGAGTTTACTCTATTATTTTAGTTACTACTCCGGCTCCTACTGTTCTACCACCTTCTCTGATTGCAAAATTAAGTTTTTCGTCCATTGCAATTGGTGTGATAAGTTTTACTGTAAATTTAGCATCATCACCTGGCATTACCATTTCTGTTCCTGATGGTAATTCTACTTCGCCAGTAACGTCTGTTGTTCTAAAGTAAAATTGAGGTCTATATTTTGTAAAAAATGGTGTATGTCTTCCACCTTCTTCTTTTTTCAAAACGTATGCTTGAGCTTCAAATTTTGTGTGTGGTTTGATAGATCCAGGCTTACATAGAACTTGTCCTCTTTCAACATCAGTTCGTTCAACACCTCTAAGAAGTGCACCAATATTATCACCTGCTTCTCCTGAGTCTAAAAGTTTTCGAAACATTTCTACACCTGTACAAACTGATTTTTTAGTATCTCTAATACCAACTATTTCAATTTCTTCTCCAGTTTTAATTACACCAGACTCAACTCTACCTGTTACAACAGTTCCTCTACCAGATATTGAAAATACATCCTCAACAGGCATTAAAAAATCCTTGTCTTTTGGTCTATCTGGTTGTGGAATAAATTCATCAACAGCTTTCATTAATTCCATGATTGAATTTTTCCCGATTTCGTCATCTTTTCCCTCCACTGCTGCTAAGGCAGAACCTTTTACAATTGGAGTTTTATCTCCTGGAAATTTATAAGATGTTAATAAATCTTTAATTTCTTCTTCAACTAAATCTATCATCTCTTTATCGTCGACCTGATCTACTTTATTTAAATAAACAACGATTGCAGGAACACCGACTTGACGTGCAAGAAGTATATGCTCTCTAGTTTGAGGCATTGGTCCATCAGCTGCATTCACAACTAAAATTGCACCATCCATTTGCGCAGCTCCTGTAATCATATTTTTTACATAGTCTGCATGACCTGGACAATCTACGTGAGCATAATGTCTGTTTGCAGTTTCGTATTCAACGTGAGCTGTTGAAATGGTTATACCTCTCTCCTTTTCTTCAGGAGCCTTATCAATTTGGTCGTAGGCAGTAAATTGTGCACCACCAGACTCTGCTAAAACTTTTGTTATCGCAGCAGTTAATGTTGTTTTACCATGGTCGACATGACCTATAGTTCCAATATTACAGTGCGGTTTATTTCTTACAAACTTTTCTTTTGACATTACTTTTTTACCTCTTTTTCCTTTTTTTCTTTTTTTAATATTTGGAGCGGGTAAAGGGAATCGAACCCTTACATCCAGCTTGGAAGGCTAGCGTTCTACCATTGAACTACACCCGCATCACCCAAGTATACTCCTAAATTGTTTAACGCTTATTAAATGGTGGAGGGGGAAGGATTCGAACCTTCGAAGACCGAAGTCAACGGGTTTACAGCCCGCCCCATTTGACCGCTTTGGTACCCCTCCCTAATAGCAGGGGAAGCGTCCCCTTGTTCAATAAAGCTTTAAACAACAAGCGTTTTATATATTTTTATTGTACAAATGCAATACGTGAATTTCAGAAAAAATAGTATAAAAACCTTATAAATTCATAAAATATGACTCAAAAATCATCCTTTTTTATAGCTGGACGTCACGCAGTTATAGGAGCATTAAAGAACCCAAAAAGAAGAGTAATGAAAATATTCTTAACAGAAGAAAGTAAAAAGACTATTCATAGGCAAAACCCACATAAAAATTTATTAAAAGATCTTAAAGTTTTTTTTAAAACCAAAAAAGAATTGGATAAATACTGTAGAAGTGAGAATATTTTACATCAAGGATATGTTGCTGAAATAGAACATTTAGAAGATCCAGAACTAAAAGAATTTATTAAAAAAAAAAATAATTTAACATTTGCTTGTTTAGATGAGGTTACAGATCCAAGAAACATAGGTTCATTAATTAGAAGTGCTGCTTCATTTAATATAGATGGTCTGATTGTTAAAGAAAGACATTTCCCGAGCGAAAGTAAGCTGTTGTATAAATCTGCAAGCGGGTGCGTTGAGCATTTGAATATTTTTCAGGTGTCAAATATAAATACTACTTTAAAATATTTAAGAGATAAAAATTTTTGGGTTTATGGATTTGCAGCTAATTCTGATAAAAACTTTACTGATGTTAACTGGAATGGGAATAATGTTTTATTATTTGGTTCAGAAGGTCATGGTCTTAATCATCATACTGAAAAATACACAGACTTTAGTGTAAAAATTAATATTAATAAAGATATTGAGAGTTTAAATATATCAAACAGTGCAGCAATAGTTTTTCATCATATAAATCAACAAAAATAATTTCTTGATAATATATTAAATGATATTACAAAACGCTAAATGCCCTTGTAGCTCAGCTGGTAGAGCAATTGATTTGTAATCAATAGGTCCGCGGTTCGAATCCGTGCGGGGGCACCATCACTCAATAAAATCAATACTAATTATTTTTGCTAAATTAAAATTAAATTAAAATTTAATAATGAGTGTGACCATAGTGTGACCACTTTTGTAGACCAATCAAGTAGTCATGATTTTAGAATTTATATTAACAATTAACGCCTAAGGTGCAGTTTCCACTTAACATATTCTGTCCTTTATTAATTAATGTTTGGGAGTTCCTCCACTTTGAAGACCTGGCTAAAGACTCTGCTGCCTTAGCATTCATTTCTGTAGCTCTTGCAGTTGCTTCAGCAGCATCTGCTTGAGCTTCTGCTGCATCTAATTTTTTTTGCTCAAGATTCATTTTTTTACTTAAAATTAATAACTCAAGTTTACACTTTGCTAATTCAGGAGTGCCTACCTTAAAACCTAATTCTTTACAGTCATTATCAACTTGTTTTTTAATATCTGCATTAGCTAGAGAAAAAAATAGTAGAGTAAAAATAATAACTATTAAATTTTTCATTTCTAACAATTAACACCTAGTGTGCAATTTCCTGAGAGCATGTTCATACCTTTTTTCATTAACGCATTAGAATTTTTAATTCTTGATTGTCTAGCTTGCTCCTCTGCAGCTTTTGCTTGCTTCTGCGCAGCAATTGCCTGTTTCTTAGCTGCAGCAGCTTGCCTCTCCGCTGTCTTAATTTTTTGTGTTTCTAATGCTTCTTCTTTGTATAGTGTATAAAGCTGTACAGAACATTCAGTAAAATCCTTTTTACCTATGTTGAAACCCAATTCTTTGCATTCTAATATTGATTTAGCTTTAGCCTCAAAGTTCCTTGCCTCTATTTCTTCATTTGAATATGAAGAATATTTTACTACCTTAATAGGTTTATCATTTTCAAATCTTACTAATCCCTCTTTACCGTCGTCCATTCTAGCTAATCCAATTCCATGTCTTAGAAAGTTTTTTATTGGTCCTGTATATCCAGCACCATTTGGATACAAGTGATATGAATACAGCATCTCCCCATTCAGAAATTTAGATACAGTCTTAGCATCTTGATATGCAAATATCTCTAGACCTATACCATGTGGTTTGTTATTTTTAAATTCACCCTCGAATGTTCTTTCTTTTTTTCCATTATTAAATATTTCAGAAACACCAAAACCATCTCTTACACCAGGATTATTTCCAAATGATCCGTAATAGTCAATTCTAAAAACTCCATTCGTTTTAAAATTTTTAGCTTCTCCATAACAATTCATCCATTTTGAAAAATCACTACCTTTACATTTTGGAAGATTACCATCAGCAAAACTGTGAGTAAAAAATACTAAACAGATAATAAATATCCAATTAATTGTTTTCATGAATAATATAACATATCACTGTGCCCAGAGTGTTACCAGATTAAAAATATTTAAAGATTGTTGTTGCAAACAAATGTTTATTTAAACTTTTAGAATTGATTTGTAATCAATAGGTCCGCGGTTCGAGTCCGTGCGGGGGCACCAATTCTACTTTAAAGATTTAGATGTGATTTGTTTTTTTGGATCAAAAAAAGGTTTTTCAATAACTTCACATTTAAACTTCTTATCCTCAATTGAAACTTCGATTTCTAGACCAATTTTGGAATATTCAATGTCAACCATAGCTAAAGCAATATTCTTTTTTAAACGTGGTGAATAAACGGCTGAAGTAACTTTTCCTATAACATTATTATCAGCCATAAGATGCCAAAATGTGGTGTTGGGTCCACTTAACTTTTCACATTTAATCTCTAAACCAACTTGTAATCTTTTTACTCCATTAGCTTTAATTCTTTTAAGTGCTTCTTTGCCAATAAAATTAATATCTCCATCTAAGTTAACCAGACGATCTAAACCAAGTTCAAATGGATTTGTGTGAATATCAGCATCTGCATGGTAAGAAAGCATGCCACCTTCTATCCTTCTAATAGAAGAAGTGTGACCTGGTTTAAGTCCAAACTCTTTTCCAGCAGCCATAATTTTTTCATATAAATCATTTCCTTTTGATCCATCTCTTAGAAATAATTCATAACCAAATTCACTTGACCAGCCGGTTCTTGATACAATTAATGGTATTCCGTCTAAATCTAATTCTCTAAACCAATAATATTTTAAATCTTTTATACTTTCTCCAAATAATTTAATCATGATTTCAGCAGACTTTGGTCCTTGTAATTGTAATGGCGAAACATCTGGCTCAGTTATTTTTACATCTAATCCTGAGTTAATAGCTACACCCTGAGCCCATAATAAAATATCACTGTCACCTAAAGATAACCAAAAGTGATTTTGTCCCAATCGTAAAAGAACAGGGTCATTTAGGACCCCGCCTTCTGCATTTGTAATTAAAACATATTTACATTGACCAACTGATAATTTTGATAGATCTCTTGGGGTTAATAGTTGAATAAAATTAAATGCATCTGAACCGATTATTTCAACTTGTCTTTCAACGGCAACATCACATAAAATTGCTGTTTCAATCAAATTCCAAAAGTTTTGTTCAGGATCGCCAAAATCACGTGGAATATACATATGATTATATACAGAAAAACCTGTTGCTCCCCATTTAACTGTAGAGTCAAAATATGGAGATTTTCTAATTTGAGTTCCAAACCCAAAATTTTTGTTGCTCATTAATTAGTTTCTTTTCTGACCTGTTCTATTTTAATTTTTTTTTGGAGACTTTTATTTGAATCATAAAGAAGATTAAACCTAATTTTTTTATTTATTTTAATTAATATAATCTTTGCATTCCTTACTTCGTAATTATCAGCCACTGCGCTAATTGGCCTTTTTTGAATATTAAGATTTTTAATAATAATTTTTGATTTATCGCTTACTACTCTACCCTTCCATCGTCTTGGTCTAAAGGCGCTTATAGGTCTTATAGATAATTTTTTAGAGTCTAAATTTAAAATTGGGCCATAAACTGACATGTTATAAGCAGTACTTCCAGCGGGTGTGGAAATTAAAATACCGTCGGATACTAATTTTTTTATTATTTTTTGAGATCCATTTGAAATCTCTAAAGATGCGGTTTGTCTACTTTGTCTTAATATTGATACTTCATTTATAGCAATAGATTTCTTTGTTTTATTAAACTTATTTTTAACACTCATCTCTAGTGGTGAGATTGTAACTTGCTTTGCTTTAGACAAGTTTTTAATAGTATTTTTTGAAGAAAATTTATTCATTAAAAAACCATAACTTCCTGCATTTATCCCATAGAAGGGTTTTTTATATTTATTATACTTTTTTAAAGACGAAAGCATAAAACCATCACCACCCACAACAATAATTAGATTACACTTACTTAAAGATAAATTTGTAATTTTATGATCTAGAAAGTTTTTAATTTTTTTTGATAATTTTGTATTATCAAATAAAATATGTGGTTTGATCATTTAGTGGTGCCCTCGGCCAGACTCGAACTGGCACTCCATAAATGGCAAGGATTTTAAGTCCTTTGTGTCTACCAATTTCACCACGAGGGCATTAATGAATTTCATGAGTGTTTATGCCAATATTTATAATTGAACAAGAGGAATAAGTAAATTTTTTTTATTTTGTGGCAGGATTTTTTAAACCTTATAAATATTAAATTTTAAGTAATAGTAAATGAATAAATTAGAGAAAATAATAGAAAACATTAACTTAAAAAATTTAGATAAAGCACTAAACCAATGCAATGACTACGAAAAAGATAGTAATAATAATAGTCATTTAATCAGTAATTTTAAAGGTGTTATATATTTCCTAAAAAAAGATTTAAATCTTGCAGAAATTAATTTTCTTAAATCACACAAACTTAATAATAAATTTGAGGATCCAATCAAAAATCTTTTTTTGATATATTTAAATAAAAAAAGTCTAAATAAGGCTCTAGAGTTTTCAAAAAAATTATATGCAATTAATAATAAAAACGATTTATATATCTATCAATTAGCATACATAAATGAGTTAATTGGAGATAATATTTCTGCATTAAATTTTTATAAAAAATGTATTGAACTCGACGGAGAAAATAAATTAAAAGCACTTAATAATATTGGTTCATTATATCTAAAAAATAATAAACCAAAAATTTCGTTAGAATATTTCATAAAAGCATTTCATATAAATAGCAGTGATAAAATAATTGTTAATAATTTATTACTTAATTATATTAATTTGAGAAATAAAAAAAAATCAGACGAATTATTTTTACTAGCTGAAAAAATTGACAGTGAATATATAGAATTTATTTTAAATAAAGTTGAATATCTTATATTTAAAGAGGACTATGTAGATGCAATAAAAATACTTATAAATCATAAAGATAAAAATAAGTTTTTAATAATATTAATTGCGCTTTATTTTAAAATGGGAACGGACAATGAAGCGAAACTACTCTTAAATGATTCAAGAGATAAATTAAAAAATGACAGAAATTTTTATAATTATTTAGGAATTAGATATCTATATGAGGGAGATTTTGAAAATGGTTGGAAATATTACGAGTACAGAGGTTCCAAATTAACAAACAACTTAAAAAATATAAAAGAATGGAGTGGTGAAAACATTAACAAAAAAAATATAGTTGTCTTTAATGAGCAGGGATTAGGGGATACAATCCAATTTTCAAAATATTTATTATCTTTAGCTAAAATTTCAAATGAAGTGAGTTTTTTAGTTCCTGAAAGTATCAAAAATTTATTCAATCACAATTTAGATAAAATTAAGATAGAAACAAATCATACAATAATAAATAAGAGTTATGATTATAAAATTGCTTTAGGCTCTCTTATAAAATTTTTTTATAAAAACAAATACAAAATTAATGAGAATTTAATATCAAAAGATCAAATAAATATTAATAAATGGAATAAAAAACTAAATACTACAAAACCAAAGGTTGGAATAGTTTGGTCAGGATCTTTTCTAGGACCCAATGAACCATTTAGATCTATACCCCTTAAAAGTTTAGACAAGATTTTGTCTTTGAATATAAATTTTTATAGTTTACAAAATGAAATATGGGAGAGAGACAAAGCATATTTTGAAAAATCTAATCTATATAAATATGGAAAATATAATCTTATAGAGATAGCATCTGTTATAGAAAATTTAGACTTAGTTATATCAGTAGATACATCTTTACTTCATCTTTCTTGCTCTCTCAATAAGGAAACATGGGGAATATTTAATATTTACCCTGATTGGCGGTGGGGAGAATTCTATAAAATAAATCCATATTCATCTTTAAAAATGATTAAACAAAAGAAGTTCAATCAATGGGATGATGTTACTAATGAAATATTAAAAAAATTGCAGCTCAAATTTAATTTAAGTTAATATTTTACAACCTTACCCCATAGAGATTGTGATGGTCCATATCCTATTCTGGCATCTTCCATTTTGAGAACTCTACTATGATCAACCATCATATTTATGCCTGGACCATATATCTCTATGTATTTTGACAATACATCCTGGTCATCAGCCTCAACCATAAATTGATTCAATTCAAGTGGACTAATAATTTTATCAATTGTATTCCATCTATAATTTTTCTTATCCAGATTTTCTGTCAAACCTTCTGATTCTAGTAATATTTTCCATGAGCCTGCCTTGAGAAATCTTTTAGATTGCATTTTAATTCTCTCAATAAATATTTCTTCCTCAATAACCTTGGAATGTGCAAACGCAACACCAACCTCATTAATAACTTTTATCCCTTTGCCTGTTGCATTTTCGATCAGTCTACACATCTCATCATCATCTAAAGAACGAGCTATTCTTGAAATTTCAATTATATCAATTCCTAGACTAACAACAGTATCCAGATAATCATCTACCACTTCTTTCCCACCAGATAAAGCTACATCCATAATTGGATTTCCCAATGCAACTTGAACACTATACTTTTTGCAAGTTTCGATAAATCTTAAAAGAGATTTTTTACTCATCATTGCACCTTGCTTTCCAGAAATCTTAAAGATATCAACGAGGTTTGCATATGCTTCTAGATAATCATCAATACAATTTCCTACCATCACAGGTGCTCTAACGTAATTTATACCTGTCTCACGAGGTTTTTCCTTTCTTTTTATGAAAGGTAATTTAGGAAATGTTATTTCAGTCATTATGAATTCTATTTATTTAATTCAGTTGCCCACCTAGCCACCAAGGTAAATCGATAAATAATCCTATCAATCCATTTGGAAACTGTAAAGTTAATAGGGAGGATAACGACCAGAGTATTACCATCAATACAGCAGAAATGCAAATTGATGACACATAAGCTTTCCTATTATGAAATAATATAAATATATTTATAAAAAGTGCTGCAGCAATTGGAAAACCAAATATAAAATTCATTAATAAGAAACCAATAAAACTTAAATAATAAAAAAGTTGATTATTAAAGTTCCCACTAATTTCAAAAATATTTGACCTAGCAAAATTCATCAATGTATTATTTAAAAATGGTAAATTTTTTAAGTCTGCAATTTTTATAATAAGTATAAAAACTAAGAGTGATAAAGCTATTACACTTAGACTTATTGGAAACAAATTAGCACGATAATCTAAACTACTAGTAAACCAAATCATTGATAAAGGTAGACATAGCAATATGACTATATAATATATTTGGGTAAGCTTACCTTTAATTAGATCGGATCTATAATTGTTATCAAATTTTTGCTTTGTTAAAAGAACGATGGTAGCAAGACATAAGATTATTAGAATTACTGAAACTGGACGGGACAAAAAGCTTAAACCATACACTGCTTGAGTTTGATAGCTTAGAAGTTCAACTTTGCTTGATAAAAAGAACCCTATTAAAAGTGCCGGTCTAGACCAACCGAAATTTTTAAACGTAATACCAATTATACCAAATGATAACAATCCAATAAAATCATACCAGTCCCTATTAATATTAAATGTTGCAAAAAAAATTAAACAAACCATCACAGGTGCAAGTATGTAATATGGAACTAAAGTGAATTTTGAAATTTGAGATGAAAAACCCATACAAATTCCAGCACCTAAAATATTTGCAATAGCTAATGACCAAATCATTAGATAGGTAAGATCTAGGTTTGTCGTTACCATATCTAAACCAGGTTCAATTCCAATTAGAACAAAACCTCCAAGTAATAAAACCTTATTACCAGAACCAGGTATTCCAAAAATTAATGTTGGAATTAATGCTCCACCCTCTTTTGCATTATTAGCAGACTCAGGTGCTATAACTCCTCGGATATCACCTTTACCAAATTGAGAAGTATCTTTTGTTGTTTGCTTTAAGTGACTATACGCAATCCAATCAACGACTGTTCCTCCTAAGCCTGGTAAAGCTCCAACGAGACAACCAAGAGTAGAACATCGTAAAACTAAAAACCAATTTTTTACTACATCTTTTAAGCCTGTGAACCACCCTTTTTTTGTATTAAGTGATTTTGCGATTGAACCTTTTGCATCAAGAAGTCCAACAATTTCGGGAATTGCAAACAATCCTAGTCCCACAACAACAAGAGGAACGCCCTCTAAAAGATATAATGTATTAAATGTGTATCTTGGATCTCCTGTTATTGGAGCAGTTCCAATTGATCCAATAATTAAACCTAAAAAACAAGAAGCAATACCTTTAAATAAATTGTCACCTGTAAGAGCTCCAACCATTAATAAAGCAAGCACAACTAATAGGAACTGTTCCCCAAATCCAAAAGCCATTATTATTGGAATGGCATAATAAATAGATATTGATAATATAAACGCTCCAAAGATACCCCCTAGCAATGAAGCACTGAAGGCAGCACTTAACGCTCTTGCTGCCATGCCTTTTTTTGAAAGTGGAAACCCATCCATTACTGTTGCTTGAGATCCTGCAGTGCCTGGTACTCCCATAAGCACAGCAGGAAAAGTATCAGAGGTTGTTGTAGGTGCTAGAACTCCAATCATCATTGCAAGAGCATGTGAGGGCTCCATTGTAAAAACAAAAGGTAAAACAAGGGCTAAACCTGATGTTCCACCCATGCCTGGTAGAATACCAACAATTAAACCAAGTAAAGTACCTGCAAATAGAAATGCTAAATGAGTAGGTTCAAAAAGTTGTAAAAGTGCAGCTAATAATTGTTCCATAAAAAAAGCTGCTAGCTAAAAGCTAGCAGCACTTTTTTTATTTGTTTTATTGAACTCTATATGTGAATTTATGTTTCTTTAGAGCTGCATTTAATTGCTTTTTAGTAGTATCAGAAAATACTGCAGCCTTTTTAATAATTTCACCAGCTTCTTCTCCTATGATTAATGGAAATGGTCCAAGAGCTTTTACAGCTTTAGCCTTAAACTCTGGGTCATTTGTCATTTTAATAGCTGCATCTCTGTATGCTTTTACTATTTCATCGGAAGCATCTTTTGGAAGCATCATTGCTTTAGATGCTTGAGACCATGCAGCACCTATTGCATAGTATGCTTCAAGGTCGTCACCCTCAAGTTTTTTACCATTTACCTTCTCATACATTTCAGGAAATGTAGGTGCATTTGGTGCCAAAGGATTTCTAGAAACTGAACCGTCAGCTCCAATAATTCCTAAAGTCATTAAATCTACAACTTTTCCTTTTTCTATTTCAGGCTTAACTTTTTTTACATAATTTGCTGCACCATGTGAACTTAGATGAATTTCACCTCTTAGAAATGCTTGATAACCTCCTGAAGATGAAAGACCAGGTATAGGTTTAGCTCCTTTGATACCAAGTTTCTCATAAATCCATATGTGAAATAAATCTGCAGATGCAGGAGTTTTCAATGCATAAAGAACCAACTTTCTCTCTTTAATTTTAGATAGATCGTGAGGCTCAGCTAAATCTGAACGTGTGAACCAATGAGTATTTTGTGGTAGCAAAACTACTGGTCGATATTCACTAAGATTATATTTAACAAGTGGATTTCCAGTAGCGACATTGACTATTACTGAAGTTGAGCATCCAAAAATAAAAGTTCCGTCTGCTTTAGCATTTTTTTCAAAATAATTTGAACCTTTGATAGCTCCACCCCCTGGTATGTGCATAATTTGGACATCAGGATTTCCAGGTAAATATTTTTTTAAAAAAGGTTGAATAAATCTTGCAAATCTACTTGTACCACCACCTTCTTTAAATGGTACAACCCATGTAATTGTTTTGCCTGAGAAATTCACATCTGCATTTCCAATGGATACAAACGAGAATAACGACATTATAATTAATATTAGAATTTTACGCATAATTTCCCCCCTTGAGAATTTTTTAAGGATATTATAACTTGTCCATTATGGGTCTTTCAACTAATTATATTTTTTTTGTCCACCAAAATTGAGGAAATGACGTTTTTGGTTAGAAATTCATCTATTTGATTAATATAAAAGCAAAAAACATGTCTAAAACAAAAAATTCAATATCGAAAGTATTTGATTTAAATACTATAGAACCCAAGCCAAGAACTAAATCACAACTATGGTTGAAAGATGTAGGTTTTGATGAAGGCCCTTGGTACCACGAAAGAATGGGACTTCGTGAATTAGAAGACTTTCTAGAAGTTGCTGGTAATAGGATTGATCATGTTAAAATTGCAACAATGCAAGTTCTGGGACATCCAAAGGAATGGTTGGAACGTAAAAATGATCTTTACAAAAAACATTCTATAAAGCCTTACTTAGATCATGGTTATTTTATAAAAGCTTTTAAAAAGGGAAAAGTAAATGAAGCAATTGATGTTGCGGCAGATTTAGGGTTTTCTGCAATGGAATTCATGAATACATTTGGAGACATCCCTGAAAATCAAATTAAAGCTTGGTGCAATCATGCGATTGAAAATGGAATGAATATAATTTATGAACATCATCCAGAAAGTGGATGGAATAAATCAAAAAAAAATACTCCTGCAACACTAAAGCAAATTATTGAAAGTGCTGAACCTTTTTTTGAATATGGAGCATTTTCAATGCTAATTGATCATGAAGAAATTGAACTTCATGATAGTAAATCAGATGTATTAACTGGAGTGCTCAAACACTTTGGTAAAAATAAAGTTGCATTTGAAGTTACTTCACCAAAGGAAGCTGAAGTGAGATGGTATTCAGATATACTTAATTATTTTGAACTCTTTGGTACAGACTGCAATTTAACTAATATTATGCCCAGTCAAGTTATGCTGATTGATCCATTAAGGTCTGGAGAGCGACCTGCTGAAATTTTATTTGATAAGTATCCAGAATTAGTTTCAGTTAAAGATAAATAAAAATAATTAATTCATAAAATTCTATTTAACTCTTTGAATTATACTGAGGATGTTTTGATTGAGGTCTATTTTTATGATTTACAACAATTGATCCATTAACAATTTTAATATCATAACCCCAATTGTCCCACCCTTTTAATGATAATGGTTCACCAAGTTTGTCCTCGAGTATTCGTGGGTAAATATAACAGCCTTCACTATCTCCATATTGAGCTCTCGCTTCTTCCATTTTTTTTTTAACTTCCATGTGCAAGTCTAGTGGAACATTTAAATGTTGCCCAAGTAAGTAACTTAAATTCATATCTTTGCATGCTAAGTCCATTGTAAATCTAGCTTCATATTTTTGATTAAAAATGTGAGGCACAACTGTTTCCCACGCAAAGGAGTTTCCAGCTGAAACTCTAATAGCATCAAAAAAATTCTCTAAATCTAATCCTGCTCTTTTAGCAATCATCATGCATTCAGATGCAGCAACCATGTTAGTAAATGCAAGCATATTTGAAACAACTTTTGCAATAGCTCCTGCTCCTATATCTCCACAAAGAACAACAACTTCACCAATTGCATCTTGTAAAACTTCTTTCCAATTATTAAAAATTTCCTTATCTCCTCCAGCTAAACAAACCATATTATTATTTTGTAAAGCATTAACCCCGCCAGTTAGCGTAGCCTCTAACATTGAAACACCATAAGTTTTTGCTTTTTCTGATAATTCTTGAGTTTGCTTAAAATCAGTTGTGGATGTATCTATCCATATCATTCCTGATATAGCATTTTGTAATAAACCATTTTCACCATCTACAGCCTGTAAAACATGTTCTGGCTTAGGTAAACAGGTTATAACTACCTTACATTTCTGAGCAAGATCTTCGATAGAATCTGCTTTTATAATATCCTTAGGAACATCATTTAGTTTGTTCTTATCAATATCAAAGGCTACAAGGTTATACTTCCTTGATTTGTATAAATTATTTAAAATTGGTGTACCAGCATTTCCTAAGCCAATAACTCCTATTATAGTGATGTCATTCATAGGTTTTTCCTTTTTATTTAATAAATAAATCTGCCAATTTTTAATACGAATGTAAATAATAAAAGTTTTATTAATGATATTTTTCACAGTTTTGTGGCGCGACAAGAATTTATCTTCGAAATTATTCTTCATAGGATAAAAAAATGTATGCTGAAAACTAAAAAAGATGTAGATACTATTCTTGCTTGGTCTGTTCATTTGTTAACATGCTCTGGATTGATAGCTGGTTTTTTTGCACTTATAAGTATTTTCAAAAATCATGAAACTTCAGCCTTTTTATTTTTAGGACTTGCATTATTGATTGATGCTGTAGATGGTACATTAGCAAGAAAATTTAAAGTATCTATTTTTGTAAAAAATATAGACGGGAAAATGCTTGATAGTGTGATTGATTTTTTCAATTACATAATAATTCCATCTGTAATGATATATTGGTT